>REDJ01000009.1 GCA_007693555.1 Bacteroidota bacterium | reverse complement strand
AGAGAGTGGTAATGAATATATCCTTTGGGATAACAGATGGCTTGATTTACCTGAAGTAATAAACCTTGATAATTTATTGGATAGTGGTGGAAGCTTTGGATACGAAGGTGGAACATCAAATATTTGTAGAGCGGCATACATCAAGCAAGAATACAATATAATGATTATGCAACATTCCATGTTTCGAACAGGTTTAGGCTTCTTTGACACTTTTTGGGATTGGGGTAAGGCTATCATAACAGCTGCAATACCTAATAGGATAGAAGCTGAAAATGCATTAAGAGAAAGGATGAAAATGCATGACGATCGCGCGAAATATAATAGGAATTGATGATAAGTAATTAGACTTAAATGAAATTACTTTTCTATGGTATTTTCTTCTTTCCAGTTAGTTATATCTATTTGTTCATTAAGCAACTAAGAGCAAAAATTAAAAGCTTTTTCCGGCATGGAGAACAGCATTTAGTATTTGATTGAAGCAAAAAAACAACGCGGTTATTTATCTAATAATTTCTTATATACTAAAGCATGTATTTTGTCGGTAGAGTTTTTGAAAACAAGTTATAACAACACTTATATTTAAATCGCAAAAAGTTAATACCCTAATTACTTTATAGCTAAGAATATACTTAAACCCCAGCAAAATGAAATACATACTCAAACTGGAAGTATATCAAATATTCTTTATTGTGTTTATTGCCCTAATTATTTCATGGGTTGAACCTTATGGTATAGTAGACCTAATTCTTTTTTTTACTTTCATTTTTTGGCTTTATGCGATAACTACTTCCGGATACAGAAAATTTAAATTTAAAAACAAAGGGCTATATGTATTTTTTACTACTAATTTGATTTTTATGATAATATGGATTATGGCGCATACTGTTTTTTATCCAGAGACAGCCACTTATAGATTCTTACATAACCCACATCCAGATCCTCCTTTTCTGGTTTTACATTATTATTCCTGGTTTGCTTTTCTATTTGCCATTTATTTAACTTCCAGGGTCTTGGGTTCTGGTGAACATGGTAAGTTGGCAGGATTTGGTAAGTCGTATTGGTATTTTATAGGTTTTATTTTTCTATTTATTGGTGTTTGGTTTATTCAGCCAAAGGCAAGGTTATTAGTCGAACAGGAAAAAGATAATGAGAATTAATTTACATTATTAGGAGCAGCTCGATTGATTCTAGAATTCAATTTATATTCAGTATTATTATTTTAGTGAGGGCATGAATTAAAATCATACCCTCTCTAGCGTTTATTCCACCACCCGTCCGGCCAGGACTAAAGCTCCTGCCCGGACTGCAAATCGATTTTTTCAACCGGTAAATATTGCGTTTCAAAACCCGCATGGTTTTCACAACCGCCGGTGGGTGCAGCGCTTGGAATCATCCATTCTGCATGATTCTAAAAATGTGGAGCTCCTCCGGAGCAATCGGAATTCAATGAACCGGCTAAGTGATAAAATTCAGGAAATCTGAAGGCCTGAAAAGAAGTTTTACCTTTAATTCTCATTTTAATCAATATTTGCACATCTATTTGTGCATTTTATTATATATTTGCATAAACGAATATGCAATGGAAGAGCTATTAAATTTATCAAACAAGCTTGTCAATGATGTACCTGTGAAATTTAAAAGGTACCTGTTCGGGAAAATAAACTGGAATAACAGGCTAATAGGAATAAAAGGAGCAAGGGGAACAGGCAAAACAACCCTGCTGCTGCAGTGGCTGAAGCAAAAAGGAATGCCATCATCCAAAGGGGCTTATCTTTCATTGGATGATATCTATTTCACCAGCCATTCACTGCTTGATACGGGAAACGAATTTTATCAGAAAGGGGGTAAATTCCTGGTACTGGATGAGGTTCATAAATATCCCCACTGGGCCCGGGAAATAAAAAATCTATATGATCGATACAACGACCTGCAGATCATTTTCACCGGATCATCAATCATTGATATTTCCAGGCAGGAAGGTGATCTGAGTCGCAGGGTTCTGATGCACGAGCTTCCGGGCTTATCGTACAGGGAATATTTAAAGATGAACGGGTATCTGGATGTTGAAGCCATAACTATGGATATTATAACGGAAAACAATCAGGGCATCAGAAATATGTTTCCGACTGATTTCCGGCCTCTGGAATACTTTGATGACTATCTTATGCATGGTTATTATCCGTTTTACAGCGAAGACAAAACAGGCTATCGCACACGATTAAGGCAACTTGTAAGACAGATTGTTGAAAGTGATATGGCTGAAATAAAAGGTTTCGATATAAGAAATGCCAAAAAAATGCTGCAATTGATTTATATCATTGCCCAACAGGTTCCGTTTAAACCCAATATTGTAAAACTTTCACAAAAAAGTCAGATTCACAGAAATTCAATCATAAACTACCTGTATTTTCTTGAAGAGGCAAGGTTAATCAGGCTGTTATACCCATCAGGTGTAAGTATAGCCACTTTACAAAAGCCAGAAAAGATCTTCCTGAATGATTCAAACCTGCTATATGCAATTGCTGAGAACCAATTATCGAAGGGTACAATTCGTGAAACATTTTTTCTTAACCAGGTGTCGGTGTTACATAGGGTAAATCAGCCTGAAAATATTGATTTTGAAGTAAATGGTAAGTATTTGTTTGAAGTTGGAGGCACCGGTAAAAACAACAAACAGATCAAAGGATTGTCAAATGCCTTTGTGGTAAAAGATAGTGTGGAATACCCTGCCGGTAATGCTTTGCCACTATGGATATTCGGGTTTTTGTATTAGTCATTGAATGGTGCCGGAAGGCTAGTATTTTAGCAGAAAAGCCTGAAAGGCTTAAACAACAAAGCCCGGGGCATCGCCCCGGGAAAAATGACCAAAACAGGCAATCAGGCTGAAGGCCTGAGATAAAAACCAAATAAGCAGAAAAACCAAAACCATTTAGCCCGCCTGGTTCTGCCGGAC
>REDJ01000051.1 GCA_007693555.1 Bacteroidota bacterium | reverse complement strand
GATGTGCCCGACTTTCCTCCTGTACCCGTATTGAATGCCATACTTGTAGATGGAAAACCCATTGAAGCCCATGTATCTATAGCATCTAAATTAGATACTATAGAGTTGCCGGGAATAAGCAATGCAGTGTTAGAATTATACAAAGACAATGAGTTTGTTGAAATTATGAGTCATTCAGAAAATGGTTGGTTTGTCTCCGGTCATTATGCCCAATTCGAAAAAACATACGCTCTCCATTTATCTATCGAAGGCTATGAAACTGTAACAGCTCACTGCAACGTACCTGCGCCCGCTGCACTGTTGTCTTATGAGCACGTATCCATTGCAGGTAAAGATGAAGAAGGGCTTACCTACCCTTCCATAAGTTTTTCTTTTGAAAATAATCCTGATAAAGAATTGTTTTTCCATGCCCGAATTCGGTTGTTTCAAAGCGATTATGAATGGGACGCAGAAATTTTTAACATAATCGACCCTGTTTTGCTTAACGAAGGTATTCCCTTAACCGTTTTCAGTAATGAATTAATTACAGGTAATATTTATAACATGTTAATCAATTATCAAACAGGTGTTGCAACTTCTGATGACGGTGGGCCGAATGTTACAGTCCTTATGCCATTAATCCTTGAGCTTCGTTCAGTTTCAAAAGATTACTATCTTTTTGCACGGCAGAAATATTTATATGATTCGGGGCGGTTTCCCGAATTTGGTATCAATGCCCAAACAGCATTTCCCTTATACAGCAATGTAGAAGGAGGCTATGGTATTGTTGCGGGCTACTCATTTACTGCTACCGATACCATTTTTCCAACGTATTAATTCATGAGAATTCTCCCAGTCATAATTATTTTGGTTCTCGCTGCGTTTACTCATTCAGCAGGGTATGGGCAGAGCAGGGTTTCGGGGTTTGTCAGGGATGCTTCTAATGGAGAACGTTTGATAGGTGCTACAATTATTTATCAAGATAAGGGTACTGTTACGGATAACAATGGATTCTTTTCGATTACCATTACACAAAGTGATAGTATTGCCATTTCTTTTGTGGGTTATTCTTCATTGTCATTTTGGGTTTTCGGGCATACTGATACCATTGTTGATGTGCAACTTATGCCAGGTATTGGTCTTGGAGAATTTGAAGTAACTGCAACCAGGATGCAAAGGAGCAATGTAGCTACCCTTAGCATTGCTGAACTTCAATCACTCCCTTCACTCACCGGGAAACCCGATGTAATGCGGGCCATGCAACTGCTGCCTGGTATTATGACCCAAAGTGAAGGGTCGAGCCTGCTATTGGTTCGCGGAGGTAATCCGGGCGAAAACATGTATTTATTTGACCATGTACCCATTATTTATGTTAATCACCTGGGAGGTTTTATGTCGGTTTTCAACCCCGATATCATTAATAGTCTTGATTTATACAAAGGAGCTTTTCCCTCGCGCTATGGGGGCAAACTGTCTTCTATCGTGAATATTACCCAGCGTGAAGGCAACAATTCTGAATTCAGGGGCTCCTATCATCTGGGTATTACAGACCTATCACTAACCCTTGAAGGGCCCATAAATCCCAAAACAACTTTTATATTTACCGGACGCAAAACATTGTTCGATTTTCTTATGCTGGCGGCTTCTTCTTTAATCGAAGGTAACGACGCCAGGGTTTTTTATGGGTTCCATGATATTAATGGTAAAATATCATGGAAACCTGATTCCCGCCAAAGCTTTCATTTCAATATTTTTCAGGGCGACGACTACCTGAACTCCAGGTCGAAAAAGAATAAAAATTCGCCAAATGATAAAAGTAATCTTACCTACATCTGGGGCAACTGGATGCTTTCGGGTGGGTGGAAATACATGGCATCATCACGCTTGTTTACTGAAAATACTTTAGCCTATACACGCTATAGAAATAAAGAACGGCAAAGATTTTCATATGGTAGTGAAGCTGGATTAGTAAGTCTTGATTCCTGGTTTTTATCTTCTGTGGATATGCTCACGGCTGTATCGGCCTGGAAATTTCTTGCCACTGATAGCTGGGAGGTCAATTTTGGGTTAAATTCTTCCTTTTCATCATTATTGCCTGCTTTTGCCAAACACGCCCACCAAAACTATCCGATTAGGTTTTCAAAATCCAACACATCAGAAAATGCCCTTTACCTGGAAAACAATTTTATTCTGCCCTGGCAGCTGGAACTTACAGCAGGGTTAAGAGGAGTTTATTTCAATAATGGCAGCTTTCATGATTTTAAAGCCGAGCCTCGCCTGTTAATGCAGCGCAGCCTGAACCAAAACCATCGGGTAAACCTGAGTTATATGCAGGTGAACCAGTTTTCGCACCTGCTCTTTACGCCCGGTTCAATCCTAAGCAATGAGGTATGGATACCCGCCGGAGACAATATCTTACCATCAAAATCGCATCAGTATACCTTGGGTTGGACAGGCAGTTTTGCAAATGGCACCTACCTGCCCGAAGTGAATGTGTATTACAAAACCCTTACCGATTTAGCTACTTACAAGGAAGGCTTTGTGAACCTGAGAGGCGATGCCAACTGGCAGTCAAAAATAGAAAGCGGCGGCAAAGGTGAAGCCTGGGGAGCTGAGTTTATGCTCCGAAAAACCAAAGGGAGCATTACGGGCTTTGCCAGCTATGCCTGGAGCCGGGCTACCAGGGTTTTCCCCGAAATAAACCAGGGACAGACTTTTCGCTTTGATTACGATAGACCACATTCTATTTCAATGGGTGCATCTTATGCGTTTAACAAACGGTCAGCATTGAATCTTTCATGGGTTTTCCAAACCGGCTTGCCTTATACACCCGTAATAGGCAGGCAATTAACTCCTTCTCTCATCTACGATGATGATGGGCGTCCATTTATGTACGAAACATTTATATACGGAGATAGAAACAGCAGCAGGATGAAAAACTACCACAGACTTGACTTCAGCTACAGCATTAACCGTTTTTCAAAGAGTAATAACCTTATTTCCACATGGTCGTTTGGTTTGTATAACGCATACAACAGAAAAAATCCCGTTTACTATTATTATAATACTGATGCTTCCGGTAGTATTATTAATCCGGAATTGGGAAATGTTGATTACAAACCATTTGCTTTGTATCAGTACGCTCTTTTTCCTATAATTCCTACGGTTTCATACAAGTACTATTTTAACCAAAGAGATAAAACTGACAGACCATCATTTTTTCAACGAATCAAAAACCTTTTGTACCATGACTAGAAACATTTTTTTAGTAGCTTTTATGCTGGTTGTAATGGGATTAACCGCTTATGGACAGGAATCCTTCATCAAAGACAGATGGAATGTAAAAATAACAGGAGCTCCTGAATTTACTTATAATAACAGGCTTTATAATGCCTTTTTTATGGCCGGGCTAAGTTATGGTTTTCACGATCATTTTGAAGCAGGTTTGGCCATAGGCGCGAAACGAGGGCTATACACTAATCTTTTGAATATTGACGAAACACCTCCAATCTTCGTAACAGAATACCATTTACACCCCATCTACAACATACATTTTAACTATCATCTTTTACCCCATCTGGTACCGGGAGAGAATATCCGTTTTGATTTGTATATAACGACGCATCTGGGGGGCTCTTATATCTCAGAGCGATATACCAATACACCTTTTGGTTGGCACACCTTTTTAGGCGGCGGTGTTTCCTACTATTTTACCCGCAACTTTGGCATAAATGCCGAAATGGGAAGAGAAATGGGATTAAGAAGTGGAGGCTGGAATGACAACAAGTTGAGACTGGGAGTTGTAGTGAAGTTTTAACAATAACAGCTTATTTAGAAACTTTTTTCTCGTAACTAAACTCGTCAGACGACTCAAAGTCATCAGACGAGTAACCCTGAAAAACCAATTTCAATTCATCGATAAAAATCCCATAAACACGCACAATGAACTTGAAACAATAAACCCCTGCTGTAAAATCAGCAGGGGTTTATATGGTTTTTCAATGCAGTTTTAACAATTACAATCCACTAAAATCCACACCACTAAACACCAGTGTGGGGGTTTGTGCGGATGAGTATGGATAAGGATCGTTGCCGGTTTCGATGAGCTGATTCCAAAGGTTTTTGAAGTTGCCTGAAATGTTCATCTCATTAACTGCCTTTACAATCCTGCCGTTTTCAATAAGCTGGCCAGAAATTCCGAAGGAGAAATCTCCTGTGGTGGAGTTGGCATTACCGCCATTGAAGGAGGTTACCAGTATGGCTTTGTTCTGTGCTTTTATGATCTGCTTCTGGTTGCGGTTGCCATAGGCCATAAGTATGTTGGATGTGGAGCCGCCGTTGGGAGTCATGCCCAGTTTACGTCCGTAATAGTTATCGATGAGATAACTGTTCAGCACACCTTTTTCAATCAGGGTTCTTTTTTGCGATGCGATGCCCTCATTATCGAAGTGGCGCGACGCCATTCCACCCACAATAAGCGGATTGTCAATGATGGTAAGATGTTCTGATCCGATGGATTTTCCGAGCATACCATCCAGAAAAGAGTTTTTCTGCTGGATATTGCGGGCCGACATTGGCTGGAACAACCGGGATAATAAGCCGGCAGCAATGCGGTTATCCAGGATCATGGTGTACCTGCCAGAGGCGATTTTTTCCTGTCCCAGTTGTTTGATAGTAATTTCCAGTGCTCTTTTGGCTACTTCATCAGAACCGGGAAGGTTTTTCAGGAAACGTTGCCCGGCCCAAAAACTACCTAAGGGCCTTGCCCCTGCATCCATAATACTAACCGATGCACTGGTTCCAAAAAAGGTACTTGCCCATTCTCCGGCAAATCCGTTGCTGTGCACACGCACTCCTTCTCCGGTGTTGTCGTTGAAACGTGCAGTGGCAGAAAGGATATCGGGATGCCCCTGACGGAGCAGTTGCTCTGTTTCCATAGAGGTTTGTACACGAAACTCTGGGGTAACATTTGCATGCCCGGGGTCAACCAGTTTAAGGTCTTTGGACATATCTACAGGGTAAAGCGAAGGATCGGGAAGTACGCGATCTTCATCGGGCGACAGGTATTGGGTTGCCTCCACCGCTTCGCTGATAAAGGTTTCCAGCTGACGTTTGTTGAGGTTGTTGGTAGAGTGTCCCGAATACTTGTTGTTGCGGTAAATTTGCAGTGAAAGGCTGTTTTCGGTTGATTCGCGGATGGTTTCCAGTTTTTGTTCCCTTACTTCCACCTGCACCGACCTGGAGCGCGATATGGCTATTGCCGATTCTGTAGCGCCCTTTTTTATTGCGAAGTTGCTGGCCCATTGAGCCAGTTCCATACGTTCTTTATTGTTCATATCAATTGAAATGCTTTAGGTTAAAAAAATCAGGCATTAACGCCTCCAACGGTAATTTTGGAAACTTTTACGGTGGGCTGACCCATGGATGCGGGTACGCCTTGTCCGCCTTTTCCGCAGGTCCAGCCGCCTTCCGACATTTCAATGTCGTCGGCAACCATAACGATATCCTGCAGCACCCGCGGCCCGTTGCCAATGATGTTTACATCTTTGATGGGGCGGGTCATGCGGCCGTTTTCAATCAGATAACCTTGCTTAACGTAGAAGGTGAAGTCGCCGGGTCCGATTCTAACCTGGCCGTTGGTAAAGGATTCTGCAAATATTCCGTACTTGACGGATTCAATGATCTCTTCCCTTTTGTGTGGGCCGTTGAGCATGTAGGTGTTGCGCATACGCGGCAGCGGCATGTGGCGGAAAGATTCTCGGCGCCCGTTTCCGGTGGGTTCAACACCATAATGTTTTGCACTGATGCGGTCATGCAGGTAGGAGGTAAGGATTCCGTCCTCAACCATATAGGTTTGTTTCACGTCATTTCCTTCATCGTCCATATTGATGGCACCCCGGTTATTGAGGGTAGTGCCGTCGTCAACAATACTTACAAAAGATTCGGCAACCTTCTTACCGATCTTGTCGCTGAAGATGGATTCATTCCTGCGGTTAAAATCGGCTTCCATGCCATGACCAATGGCTTCGTGAAGCAGAATGCCCGAACTTCCTGCTGCCAGTACTACCGGCATTTCCCCTGCACGCGGTGCCACTGCCTCAAAAAGGATCATGGTGCTTTCCACTGCTTCTTTTGCAATCCTGTCGAGATTGGCCTGATCGAAAAAGCTTACATCATTTCTGCCTGAGCTGCCAAAGCCGTTTTGCTCCCTCTGGCCGTTTTTTTCTGCCACACATGATGTGTTGAGCGAGCTCATGGGTTGGTAATCGCATGCTATGATACCTTTAGAATTGGCAAACAGAATGTAAGATGTTTGATCGGAGAATGACACATTGGTTTTTACAATGGCCGGGTTCAGCGAAAACACCTTATCGTTCGTGTATTGCAGGAACGGTATCTTGTCGTTGATGCTTACTTCTTCCCATGGAGTGTTGATTTTGTAGTAATTGGGAAGTTGTTTTTCTGCCAGTGGCATCACTTTCATGTGTGCACTGCTGCTGGCAATGTTGGCTGCTGTGCGGGCGGCTGACTTCATAGAGTTAAGGGTAATGTCTTCGGTAAAGGAATACCCTGTCTGTTCTCCGCTGATCACCCGTATTCCCACGCCGAAACTCACATTGGAGAAGGCACGGTTTACCATATTGTCCTCCAGGGCAACGGTATTGCTGATGTTGTGCTGGAAGTACAGGTCGCAGTAGTCGCCGCCACGTGATAAGCCTTCGGCTATCACATCCATGATCATTTTTTGGGTTACGCCAAAATGATTCAGATAATCATTCAACTGGTAACTCAATGGTGATGTTGCTCCCGGGCCCGAAAAGCAGCCCGTAAGCATCGAGGGCAGCAGAATACCTCCGGCCACAGCAATGCCTCCTGTTTTCAGGAAGTCGCGTCGGTTAAATTCTTTGTTCATGCGCATGTAGGTTTAAAAAAATTATAATTCGTTTAAGCAGGCAGCACGACAAAAATGCCATGTCCACCCTGTTCCATGGATTATGTAAGTTTATCGGGAAAATTGGTTAACGGTTTCTGCACCTGTTAAAACTGAAGTGCCGACATTATATGACGCCAACCCTTACGAAATTGTTACACTGTGTACTTATGTTTTTTCCTCTTTTAATGGTTTCAATGAAAAGGTGACAACGTGAACAATACCCTGGAGTTAACGCTTCCAAAAATATTCATATTCTTTGATTATTGACATTATAGCATGCGTGTTTAACTTTTTTTTGGTTTTGGGATTTGAAAAATATCTGTGATTTTTGAACCAAACCATCCGTAAGTCAAAATTTACGCATTTTCCGGATGGTAAGGATTTATTTATTGTATAATTTTACATGAGATAATATTGGGTAAAAAACATGGGTGAATTTAAATTCTGGATGTTTCTGGCAGGGCTGGGTATATTCCTGTTCGGCATCTACATGCTTGAAGATTCCATTGAGAAGCTGAGCGGAAAGGCTTTTAAGCGGATGATCCGCAGATATACATCCAATAGTTTCAGGGCAATCGGTTCAGGGGTATTTGCTACAGCTATATTGCAGAGTAGTTCTGCTGTAAGCCTTATGGCGCTGGCTTTTGTGAGTGCCGGTGTTATCGGAATGTCGCAGGCGGTGGGTGTTATTATTGGTTCCAGCCTGGGTACCACTATTACCTCATGGCTGGTGGCCAGCATAGGCTTTAAGGTAAATATTGAAGCCATTGCATTGCCTTTTGTGGGTGTTGGCGGGTTAGGACTCATATTCTTTGGAAAAACAACACGCTACACCCAAATCAGCCGGTTGCTTGTGGGTTTTGGCTTCCTGTTTATGGGGCTTGATTACATGAAGGAAAGTGTAGAACTGATCTCTGCCGGTTTTGATCCCGCAACGCTGAAGTCATTTGGTCTTTGGGCTTTTATTCTTTCCGGGTTGGTCCTTACCGCAATTATTCAATCCTCATCAGCAACCATAGCCATTGTGCTTAGTGCATTATACGGCGGATTGATCTCCTTTGAACAGGGCTCTGCAATGGTAATTGGAGCTCATGTGGGAACTACCGTAACGGTTTTACTCGGTTCAATAGGTGGTAACATCCAGAAAAAAAGAGTTGCCGCAGCCCACTTGTTTTTCAAGCTTACCACGGCAATTATTGCCTGGATCCTTCTTCCCGTGCTGGTTTACCTGAGTATGACCATCTTTCATTTCGAAAATGAACCCGTATTGGCCCTTGCCATGTTTCACACCCTTTTTAATGTGGTGGGAATTCTGATTTTTGCACCTTTCATCCTGCCATACACGCAGGCCATTGAAAAAATAGTAAAAGTTACTCCTACAAATATAGAAAGGCACGTGCAGAAGCTGGATGCCGAAGTACCCGAAGGTGCGGTTGGAAGCTTTGGCATTGAGCTGCAAAGATTGCATCGACTGGTAATTCATTATAATACCGGCGTGTGGAGCGTGGATGCCAATCTTATTGTACAGCTCGAACCCGAAGACATTGAAATTGTGGGAGAAACCAAACCGGGAAGCGAAGCGCAATATCAGTTGATAAAACAACTATATGAAAACCTTTTAGCATATTCAGTTCGTTTGCACCGCTTATCACTGCAACAGGAGGAAGCCGACAAGCTGAATCATTATCTGTCATCCATGCGCCTTGCCATGAACTCTGTTTATTCCATGCAGGAAGCCAGGGAGTATGTGGGTGAACTGGAGTCGAGCAGCAATCCTCTTATCAAAACCTACTTTCACAGATACCGGAAAAACCTGCTGGAATTTTATTCTTTAATCATTAAAGAAACCCATTCTGAGTTATCGGTAGTGGAAATTGGCGAAGAATTTCAGAAAATAAAACAGAAAATTAAGGATCAGGACGAGGAAATCACTCATGCCGGCTTTCAGGATATAAAAGATGCGAGAATTGAGCAGCGACATTTACTTCGTCTTCTGTCGGCCCAGAGAAGTTACTACCAGTCGTGCCGCCAGGCTGCCAATGCCATCAGGGAGTATTTACTGAGCAAAACCATTACAGAAGCGCACTGATATTTACTGAAGGATAATCCTGCCCGTATGGATTTTTCCTGATTTATCCGTAATCCGGTACAGATAAAAGCCTCGGCTCAGCGTTGATACATCTGCTGATTCAGCAGTATTTTCAATGTTTTTTCGCATAACAACCCTTCCGGATACATCCACCATTTCAAAAACAACAGGCAGCTTTTCCGGGTGCACTGAAATATGGAAAGAATTGCCCGCCGGATTGGGATATAAACTAACCTGTAACTCCCGGGCAGGCTCATCGGCCGATGTAATAATCAAAGGCGCACCCCAGGTTTCATCGCCTTTTTTGTAGTAAACCAGCTCTCTATATGATTCACCAAATTCCTCATCACAATGATAATATGGACCGGCAAGTCCTTTATAGTAAGTACTCAGGGGCCAGCAACCATCGATATGACTATATTCCCAACAATCAAAGGCAGAGAAATAAAAGAATGTTTCATAATCTGGATATTTGATAATTCTCCCATTTTCCAATGTTGCCTGATTATGAGTTGTTATTGTTTCTCCTTGAATAATGGGATATCCAGCCATATTATCAAAGTCATCCCAGGGCTTGATGAGCGATGTAATAGTATCGTTTGTATGGGTAATAGTTAAGTTTTCACCGGGGTCCCATCGCTGTTCTTTCTCAATTATTCTCTCAATGGTATAAAGCACAGAATCCTGCATATTTTCTTTGAGCAGGTATCTGAAAATAATTTTTGTCTTGATATACTTGTAGGATTCAATAAAGCTGTCATGTTCAAGAGAAACTACATGTATCTCATCTCCCGGTTCAAAATCATGCACATCCATCCAGGTGAGATTCTGTACACCCAGGTTGGGATTGGTAATTCCCGTGAGTTCATAGGTTGAGAGATTTTTCACCATTCCGGAAGTTTCATCGGGGAAGCTTAAAAAATTGAGCGTCCGTATAAGCCCATAGTTTTTGCTGAGTTTTAAATGCAAGCCATTGATATTGTGATCAATGGAATCCATCTGCACATTGTATGCCTGCAGATTTATGGTTTTTACGGAGTCGGTTTGTCCCAGTATATTTTCAGGCTGGTGCGAAATGACCTCACCTGTAATGATCAGTTCATCATTTTCGAAAAGCACCCATGTTTCATTTTCCTGAGCTATGGTGCGTATAATGATGGAGTCGTTGTTGTAATTGAGAAATACATCATCTCTGTTATTCATGAAACTTGCCTTTTGGCCCAGGAATGAATAATCCGGAGTATAACAATCATAATGGATCTTGTTTATGTGGGGTGCCAGGTAATATTCGGTTCCTTCTGATGTTTGGTTTTCTTCCGTAATTCTGAGGAAAAGGGTTTTCTGATAACCATAGTGGTCATAGTGTTTGTAAGCAGAAGTTCTTCCGGGCCTTACAGTTGCATAATCCCCTGAAACACGCCTGAAATGCGCGTTTATGCTTAGATGATCGCTCATGATAACTTCAGTGGGATTTTCATGGCCCGAAAGGTCGCCGCTCCAGCCGGAAAAGTCAAAACCGCTGTCAGGAATGGCATCAAGCAGTAAAGTGCTTTCGTCTTCAACTTCCATGGGTTCTTCGTAATCTTCGCCATTCACCTGCACTTTTCCTGAGCCGCTGATGTTTATGGCCAGTTCAAAAAGTTCTTTGGGTTCGGCAAAGACCTGCATGGTAATACAATGGATAGCTCCACCCCAGCCAATGATGGAGTTGCTGTTGATTCCTACAACCGTGTGATTGGGCATAAGTGCACTATAGGTATCAAGGGCAATCTGGTCGTTGGGATGGTTATAAATGGGAACGATTACTTTGTTGTTCAGGATCAGCGAATTGGCATATGTTTTCCAGTTGTCGGCCTTGGGCAGGCGAGCAATGTGGTAAGGGTTACCATTGGGAGCGGTTAATCCTTCAATGATGGCCACGTTGGCCTCCAGTACATTGTAATTGGGTCCCGATCCGCTTTGCACCGACGAAATGACAAAGGTGGTATCGTTGAGAAGTTTCATCTGCATATCAATATGGCCCCAGTAATCGTCGTATTGCGGACTAACGGTTACGATATTTGTAACCCCCATGTAATCCTGCAGGGTCTGATCAATGACCTCGGGAGCGATTGAAGGGTTATTGTTATAGAGTCTGGTGGTGGTAAACATATTGCCGTAGCTGTCAACCAGGTAATTGCCACCATCCAGAATCCAGTCGATGGAATAGTGTTCATATCCCCAGTGGTTTGCCAGGCTCACGGGCAGGTTCTGGTCGTTAGGGCCGCTATTGTTGTAATCTATAAAATTCATGAAAGCAGGGCCGTTATCGGTTTGTATGGCCAGGGGACCGTGATCGCGCACCCACATGCGGTTGGCGGGTATCATGAGGATCTGGATGTTGGTTTCAGGAATACCGTCGTTATCCAGCAAACCCCGTAAGATTTGAAGCTCATTGTTATTGTTTACCAATAAAATTGTTGTGGCCGCCTCCTGTGATTCCCAGATCAGCTGTGAGTACAATGGCCAAATAGTGGTGTTGAACGGGTAGCGGATGATAACATATTCCGACGGGTCGTATTCAGGCACCGGAAAAGGGTTTGTGGGCTGGGCATTTGTTTTCCCAAAAATACTCATGGTTAAAACCAGCGCCAGCAGCACGGTTTTTGAAAACAGATTTCTTAGGGAAAGATTGAGGAGAAAGCGTAAAGTATTCTTCATTCGTATAGTTTTGGGAAAGCCGGATAAGGGTTTCAGTTTTGGTGTTTCAAAAATACGGTTTTTTGTTAAGAAGTTGGAAGTTTGATTATAACCCACTCGTCAGACGACTTCAAGTCGTCAGACGAGTAAACACAAAATTTTCCATCATATATTTACCCCTTAACATTATTTCTCTTACCTTTATGTCTTCAATCCCAAAAACATACAAAATGAAAGCTAAATTTATTGTACTCGTAACGATGATCGCTATGTTTGTGAGCTCATGCGACATGAAAAAAGAACAAACTCCACCCCTGATTGACAGGGAAGTATTCTTTGATGACCCGGAGATTGCAGGAGGTCGGTTATCACCCGATGGTTCCTACATCTCATTCCTTCGCCCCTTCGAGGGTACCCGAAATATATGGGTAAAAACCCTTGATGCAGATTTTGATGATGCACTGCCGGTAACCCGTGAAACGAAAAGACCTGTTATGGGTTATTTCTGGTCACGCGATGGAAAGTTTCTCCTTTATGTTATGGATAAAGGGGGAGATGAAAACTTCAATATTTATGCCGTAGACCCTAAAGATGCATCGGAAGGAGTGATACCTGAAGCCCGAAATATTACCAATATGGAAGGGGTACGCGCACAGATCTACCATATTTCGCGCAACGACCACGACCTGATGTTTGTGGGTCTGAACAATCGCGACAGGGCATGGCACGATCTTTACAGCCTGAAAATCTCAACCGGCGAACTTACCCTGCTTCGCGAAAACACCAACCGGTATACTTCATGGATTTTTGATCACGACGACAAACTGCGAATGGCAAGCCTTTCCCGCATGGATGGCACCAATGAGCTTTACCGTATGGATGAAGATGGCGAAACTTTGCTGTATTCATGGACAGTTCTTGAAACTGCATATCCATCTTCATTTCAGGCCGACAATACCCATTTTTATCTGGTCTCCAATGTGGGCGATGATGTAAATCTCACCCAACTGTATCTAATGAATATTGAAACCGGCGAGATGGAACTTGTGGAGAAAGATCCCGAGAACCGTGCCGATTTTGGCAACCTGGTGGTATCAGATAAAACCCACGAGGTGCTTTTTACTTCCTATACCGATGAGCGTACCCGTCGCTACTTTAAGAATATGGAGTTTGAGCAGCACTACAATAAGGTGAAATCGGAACTGGGTGATGTAGAAATATCTTTTTTCAGCCCCACCCGCGATGAGCGGTTATGGATGGTCTATGCCTGGGCCGACGTCGATCCGGGATCGATATATCTTTACGACACTCAAACAAAAGAACTAAGTTATCAATACAGTCCGCGCCCCAACATGCCCAAAGAGCATCTCTCACCCATGACCAGCATACGCTACCCATCGAGCGATGGCCTGGAAATTCAGGCATACCTGGTTTTACCAAAAGGTTTTGGTGAGAAAAACCTGCCTTTAATTGTTTACCCGCACGGTGGTCCCTGGGCAAGGGATTACTGGGGGTATAACCCTCCCGCCCAGTTTTTGGCCAATCGAGGTTATGCCGTGCTCATGCCCAACTTCAGAGGCTCAACCGGTTTTGGCAAGAGCTTTTTAAATGCCGGCAACAAGCAATGGGGCGACCTGATGCAGGACGACATTACCTGGGGTGTTAAGTATCTGATTGACAAAGGAATTGCTGATCCTGAAAGGATAGGTATTTATGGCGGTTCCTATGGTGGCTATGCTACCCTGGCTGGTCTGGCATTTACTCCTGATTTGTATGCGGCAGGAGTATCCTTTGTTGGGCCTTCCAATCTTATCACCATGATAAATTCTTTTCCCCCTTATTGGGAAGCCGGCCGCATTGTTTTCCACATACGCATGGGCGATCCCACCACACCCGAGGGCGAGGCGCAGCTTATCAGGCAATCGCCCCTGTTCTCTGCCGATCAGATCGTAGCTCCTTTGCTGGTGGTGCAAGGCGATAACGACCCTCGCGTTGTTACTGCTGAATCGGATCAAATAGTGGTGGCACTGCGCGATCGCGGGTTCCCGGTTGAATACATCAATGCACCCGATGAAGGACACGGATTTGCCCGACCGGTGAATCTAATGGCTTTTGTGGCGGCAACGGAAAAATTCCTTGCTGAGCATGTCGGGGGCCGTTACCAGGAAACCATGACCGATGAGGTGGCGCAACGCCTGGAGGAGATTACGGTAGATGTATCAACGGTTGAACTGGAATAAAGACTTCCTTGTATCTGTTTTTTCAAACTCACGGGGCGACTTCAAGTCACCCCGCGAGTAAAACCGGTTATACAATTCAGGCAGAATAACCTGTAAATATTGCGCTGCAACATCCGTGTGGTTCTCTCAACCGGCGGTGTGTGCAGCGTTTTTTCTTTTGGGAAACCCTAAACCCCGGGCGCTGCCCGGGGCTATCAATCTTTTACCCTTACATGGTATTTGGCAGAATTACCAGCCCGCCCGAGTCAGCCACACCGGCCTTGGGTGGTTCCCGGTAACAATGCAAGTGAAATGAAGCGTAAAAAGATTTGCAGCCGACAATCTGCAGGTCAATCTTCTTTTAGTGCAAAGGCAAATCATACCCGATAGCCACAAAAACAAAGTGTATGCGGCATCAAATATTTTAGCGTAATGAACGCTGCATTGTCGGGAAGCACCCGAAGCCTTGATTTTTTGTTCCTTTTTCATCAAGGGAAAAGGAAAATAATAAATACAAAATAACCGGTAAATATTGCGCTGCAACACCCGT
>REDJ01000010.1 GCA_007693555.1 Bacteroidota bacterium | reverse complement strand
TGAGGTTTATCTGGTTTCCATGATAATGTGCCAGCATTTTCCAGAAGCGTTTTAGCTGGTTAGCTGATACACCTATGCCCATATTGGGTATGTCACGTTCCACGTAGGTGGCCAGAAAATCCCTTCGCCATTCACGACTTTCCTCTTCGGTGGGTGCTAAATAGCTGTCAGGGAAGCCCCCTCGCAACCAAAGTCTTTCCGAATCGAAACCATCTTTCTCAGCATCGTTTAGTTCCGTAAAGGTAAATGGAGTGAGTTCCATGTATCTGATTCTCCCTGCCAGTGATTCGGAAGATCTTTGCAGCAAGTCTTTGGATGCAGATCCCAGTAACAGGAAATGGCCCGTTCGCTCGCCGTTTCTTTTTCGTTCATCAACAACTACACGAAGCAACCGAAAAAGGTCAGGTTTACGTTGCACCTCGTCAATAATTAATAATTGTCCACTAAACCTTTTCAAATAAGTTTCAGCATCTGTGAGCTTATTAAAATCAGCATCAGACTCCAAATCGATATAGGTTACAGGTTTATCAAGTTTTTTTGATACCTCCAGGGCCAGGGTAGTTTTTCCAACTTGCCTGGGTCCGATCAGGGCTACCACAGGCATTGATTTTATTGCTTTAAGCAGGTGTATAAACCTTTCTCTTTTGATCATTTCCGGAAATTTTCTACAAAGATAACAATTACCCTGCAAATTGAAAAACAAATATTCAATTTGCAGGGTAAGAATTCGGGAGCTTCCAGTTGCTGCTCAAGCTGGAAGTTCCTAACGATCGCCAGAAACCGGAAACTTACAGAGAAATTTCCAGCTTCCGGGTCTCACCTATTCCCTTCCACCAGAAACCAATCTACCCACGCATCCACCTGCCTTACAGAATGGGGCCGCAACAGGATTTCAAGGTTGTGGTCTAAAAGAAACAGGGTGGGTGTGGCAAAAACATGGTAATCTTTTGCGGATGGGGTTTCCCAACCCTTATAGTCGCTGAAGCTGATAAAGGGGTATGCGGCAGTGGAATTTAAAAAATCAGACCGGTCTTCATCCAGGGAAACATAAACCACTTCCACACCATGCTTCTGCCATTTATCATATACCCTTTTGATGGCTGACAACTCCTGCGGGCACATGGGACACCAGGATGAACCAAATATTACAACAATGTAGTCTGCATCAACTTCTGATAAACTGGCTGGAGAAGTTATCGTCTGCCCGTTTTGAAAAACATCTCCTTCAAAAACAATATTTGGTGCAATATTACCCACCTTCATGGCACGGTAACTTTCCAGCTGGTTGGCAAAGTTGTCATCCACATTACAGGTAACTTCATTGAGAATTTTCAGCGCCAGGTATTCCGAAGCCCCAAACAGGCTGCGTTGCTCCAACAGGTTGAACAGGTATTGGGTAATCTCATTGAATTTTTTCTCATCCGAAACCAGGTTGTCAATCATGTGGTCTATGGATACATTCATTTCGATGAACACCGAATCGAGCGAGCGGCCACTGTTTTCAATGAGCCAGAAATGAGCTTCTGTGGTTTCACGAAGCAGGCCGCTTTTGTAAAGGCGGGGGTCAGTATAGTCCATATTTCTGAAAGCTGCTATGGCCCCGGGAATTTCACTGGTGCGGTATTGAGCTATGGTAGACACCGAACTGACCAGCTTACGCACCGGCAAAAACCAGCTTACGTAGGTTTCGGGGTCTAAGCCTGCCAGGTAGGCTTCGTCTTCTTGCTTAATACGCTGTTTCTCTGCGTTGATAGCATCCCTGGCATCATTATGATTAACAAAAAGCGAATCCATCTCGTATATTCTTTCCAGGTAATCCCATGCACTCAGGGCTTGCTCCCTACGGGGATGCTCGCCGGCATATTGCTCAAAAAGCCGGTTTTGTTTTCCCGATGCAACGGTTACCGTTTGGGGAACTGCCAGGGCTTCCCCTTCAAGCACCAGATTTTCACCGGGAGCCAGGATGACAATAAAAGCTTTTTCATCTTCGGCGGCAAGGTAGGCCATGCCAAAGTCTTTTGCAGCGAAAGAAAGAGTAAAAATACCCTGTTCATTTGCCTTATTCTTATCAATTGTGTAGGTGCTAAATCCTTCAAAACCAGTAAGCGTTACCTGCTGATTGGCGAGGGAAGGGAAGTTGGCGGTGATGGTATCTTGTGAATATGCACCGGCAGTGACAAATACAAAAAAAATAATATTGAGTAGTTTCGACATAGCATGATGTGTTATTGGTTGCAATTTATAAAATTAAAGAACAGAGTTGATGCTTTGGTTGCCTGGCCTTCGCTACCCCCTGACCCCCTAAAGGGGGAAATCCCCAACCCACATTTTGCGGTGGTCCCCTTTAGGGGATTAAGGGGTGTGCGGTGGCAATTTTATTTTTGCATCAACTTTTTACATTCAGATTCAATGACATCTCTTACCATTTCAATATTGTTTAAAACATCATCATTTGTAAACCGCAGAACGGTGATGCCATAATTCTCGAACTCTGCTGTTCTACTGTCATCATATTCTTTGTTTTCTTCCGTATTATGGATTTCGCCATCAACTTCAATCACTAATTTCAGTGAGTGGCAATAAAAATCTGCAATAAATATATCAATAGGATGCTGATGTTTAAATCTTAATCCTAACATTTTTTTATTTCTTAAAGTCTCCCATAAAATCCGCTCTGCAGCAGTTGGGTTAAGTCTTAATTCTTTTGCTCTTTCAAAAGTTATTGGTTTTGCACCATAAAACATGGTTTTTTCGATAGTATCTTTTAATCTTACCATAGCTATTCAAGTTAATTTTTCTCGCTATCTTTTTTCTCACGCTACCCCCTGACCCCCTAAAGGGGGAAATCCCCAACCACCATTGTGCGGTGGTCCCCTTTAGGGGATTAAGGGGTGTGTGCAGGCAATTCTATTTTACTAATATAGTAATTCAAGTTAATTTTCTCGCTATTCTTTTTCCGACGCTACCCCCTGACCCCCTAAAGGGGGAA
>REDJ01000152.1 GCA_007693555.1 Bacteroidota bacterium | reverse complement strand
TTGATAGGTTGCTGAAGCGAAGCGGAAGTCCCGAGAGCGATAGCGATTCGGGAATGAGTTAAGGTGGAGGTTAAGATTAAGATTAAGATTAATTGAATAAACGATAAGATAAATGGTTTGGGATTGAGGCTGAGATTGTTTTATCAGATTTTTATTTGCCTTTTTTCATTCTGGCTTAAAAAGGCAGCTTCAATAATTTTTATTACCATTGCAGCCTCGCCCGGTTCTACTGCCAGTTTTTCGCCACGCCTGATTGCACGATATATATTGTTATAAAAAGCAGTGTAATCACCGGGAATTGTGGCAATTCTCTCTTTGATATCTTTGCCGTCCAGTGTTGTGTGCAGTAAACCAAACTCACTTTCAGGCTCTTCGCCCCACCCTATGGAGCCGGGAACAGCATCTTTTTTCAACTCTTCCTCCTGGGGGTCAATCCCCCATTTTAAAAAAGAACCTTCGGTTCCATGCAACTCAAAGCGGGGACCAGGCTCACGCACAAGGTAGCTGGCAGACAAACTAACCCTTACCTGAGGATAATGAAGCCACAACTCAAATGTATCATCGATGCTGCTATTACTGCGTAAAGCTCGTATATCAGCTGTTACAGCATCAGGTTTTCCAAACAGCACCAATGCCTGATCAATTAAATGAGAGCCAAGGTTAAATAATGTACCCGTTCCTGTATAAGCATCTTCTTTCCAGGTCTCGGGTTGGATAAAATTCCTGAACCGATCGAAATGTGCCTCATAGGAAACTAACCGGCCCAGCAATTTTTCACTTATTACCTTTTTAACCGTTAAGAAATCGCCATCCCAGCGCCTGTTCTGAAATACACTGAGCAAGAGGTTCCTTTGTTCTGCCAATTCAATCAGCTCAATGGCTTCAGAGTATTTTTGGGTGAAAGGTTTTTCAACTACCACATGCTTATTATGCTCAAGTGCTTTTTTACATAATTCGTAGTGGGTATGGTCTGGTGTATTTACGATGATCAGTTCAATAGAATCGTCTTTACAAAGTTCATCGAAATGCCTGACAACCTGAATATTTGGATATTTTTTGACAGATTCATTTTTAGTCCTTTCCAATACTTTTGTCAGTTCAAAACAATTATCTGCATGAAGTAACGGGCCATGAAATACAAGACCCGACATGCCAAAAGATGCAAGTGCGGTTTTAACAGGTTTAGAGGAAGAATTCATAAGGTTTCAGCATTGGGTAAACTCAAAAGTATTTTCAAATTGATTAAAAACCAAATAAACCCGGAAGCCAAAGACTGATTTCAGGCAGATAGGTTACCAGCATCAATACCACTATCATTGCAATAAAGAGCGGAATAAGCGGTTTGATGACTTTCGTTATTCCAATTTTAGCCACACTGCACCCGATAAAGAGCACCGAGCCTACCGGAGGGGTGCAAAGGCCAACACTTAAGTTCATCACCATGATAATCCCAAAATGAATTGGGCTCATGCCAAGTTCCATTACAACAGGAAGAAATATTGGAGTAAAAATCAATACTGCCGGGGTCATGTCCATGAATACTCCTACAAAAAGGAGGATTAGGTTAATAACCAGAAGAATGATAAATGGATTTGAACTCAGAGAGAGTAAGCCTTCACTAACACTTTGGGGAATATTTGCATAGGACATTACCCATGAAAGGCCCATGGAAGAACCCACCAGGAACAGAACTATAGCGGTAACTCCTACCGTACGCAACAATATTTGTGGTAAATCGGACAATTTTACCTGCTTGTAAATCATTGAAAGAATAAGTGTATATAAAACTGCTATGGCAGAGGCTTCAGTTGCTGTAAAATATCCTGCAATGATCCCACCTATAACTATTACAAGCAAGAGAAGGCTTGGTATAGCATCAAGGAATTTTATCAAACCGGTTTTCCAGCCTACAGTTTCACCTACCGGATAGTTTTTACGATAGGCAAACACCGCTGCCACCATCATCAGTACTATACCTGTTAGAATTCCCGGTATATAACCTGCAAGAAAAAGAGCAGCAATGGATACTCCGCCACTGGCAAGACTGTAAACAATAAGAATATTACTCGGTGGTATCACCAGACCTGTAGTAGCTGAAGTGATATTTACCGCAGCACTGTAGGCAGGGTCATATCCTTCCTCTTTCATTTTAGGTGTCATAAAACTCCCGATTGCAGAAGCAGAAGCTGCTGCCGAACCGGAAATAGCCCCGAAGAGCATATTGGCAATGATATTAACAAACGCCAATCCTCCCGGTAGCCTTCCTACCAAAACTTTGGCAAAATCGATCAATCGTATGGCAATTCCACCTTGATTCATTAGCTGGCCCGCAAGAATAAAGAATGGTATGGCCAGGAGAGCAAAACTGTCAAGAGCGGTGGCCATCCGCTGGGCAAAAGTAGTAAACGCAGGTAACGGCATTATACTTACCAGCAGTGTAAGAATTCCGGAAATTCCTATACTGTAGGCAATAGGCACACCAAAAGCCAGCAATACAATAAAAGATAGCACAAGTATGATGATCTCAATGTAATCCATGTTTTAATTATTTCAGTTTAAAGCAAATTGAGGTCAAATAATTCATTTCCTATTGGTATCATTGAATTCATTCTATTCAACAAAACTCACAATCATTAGTATTTTAATTTCTTGTGGTTACAACCACATCCACAATGGAATAATATATGATAAACAATCCGCTTAGCGGAAGTACCAGATAAACATAACCTACATGAATCTGTAGTGCAGATGAAATCTGACCCAGGTAAAAAGTTATAAATACAAGATTTCCACCTCCAATTACCAGAACCACCAAAGCAAAAACAGCTATGATTATATTAATGAAAAGGGTTTGTAACTTCTTTCCCTTATCAGATAGTTTAGCTGAAAACAGGTCAATAGCAAGATGTTGTTTCTGTCCGGTAGCATAAGCTGCACCAAGAAGTCCAACCCATATCAGGAGATAGCCGGCAAGTTCATCGGTAAATGAGCTGGGGACACCTAAAATAAATCTACTGGCGACTTGCCATAACACATTGATAACCAGAATTCCCATAATAATTGTAACCAGCCAGCCCAGTATTTTATCAATAATTTTTTTATGGCTCATAATTTTCTATTGTAATTCCTGAATCTTTTTAATCAAATCATAGAGTCTTTCATCCTGTTTATATGCTTCGTAAAGAGGTTGTACCATATCAATAAACGGTTGCTTATCGGGATAAGAAACCTGAACTCCTGCAGCCTTAACCATTTCGAGAGAGTGTTGTTCCGACTCTATCCATAATTCTCTTTGCACCACCGCTGACTCATCTGCAGCTTCCTGCAGCCACTGCTGCTCCTGGGGTGTCAGCCGATCCCATGTTTTGGTGCTAACCAGCAATACATCAGGTATGGTTGTGTGCTCATTCAGCGAATAGTATCTGCAAACTTCATAATGATGAGACAGAAAAAAGCTTGGCGGGTTATTTTCAGCACCGTCCACTACACCACCCTGTAAAGCGGTATAAAGTTCACCCCATGAAATTGGTGTAGGCGAACCCCCAAAAACCCTAACCATATTTACAGCTGAAATACTCGGCATTACCCTGATTTTTAATCCCCTGAGATCATCCGGATGGTTTATAGGCCGGTCTTTTGTGTAAAAGCTGCGGCTACCGGCATCATAGAAGGTTAGTCCCCTAAGCCAGAATTTCTCTCCATCCTGTAATATTTCCCGGCCTACCGGTCCATCAAAAACACGCTGGGAGTGCTCGCGGCTCACAAAAATATAGGGTAGTCCAAGCACCCGGTAAGAAGGAGCAAAGCCTTCCATTGCAGCGGCAGAAACTTTGGTTATGGCAAGGCTTCCTATCTGCAGCATCTCAAGGTTTTCGCGTTCTGAACCCAGCTGACCACTGGGATAAACATCAATACGCATCTGCCCTTCCGACTTTTCATAAACCCTCTCAGCCATATACACCATGCCCATGTGTACAGAATGACTGGGGTCGAGGCCATGAGCAAGTTTAAGTACCGTTACTTGATCCCGCTCCTGGCATGAAACAAACTGTAAAGAGATGACTATAAGTAAAAAACGAAGAATAGAAATTGTAAAGCTTTTGGCTTGAATATGCATATTTATTTGTTAACTGTTTTTAAAAAAACAAGGGCTAAATATATAAATTATTTATAGTATTTTCTTTTTTCAAATTTCAGAGGATTGGAAGCATCACTTACTTTATATTGAAACATTTTGAATTTTTCATTTTTAAGTTAATCACGGATTTGATCAGTTGCAACCACTTAAATAAATATTGGCTAAACATTATAGCTCGAGGATGCAGTGTTGCCACCTCTTCCGGTCCAGTTGGTATGGAAAAAATCGCCACGGGGCTTATCAATGCGCTCATAGGTATGTGCACCAAAATAGTCGCGCTGTGCCTGCAGCAGGTTGGCGGGCAGGCGTTCGGTTCGGTATCCGTCGAAATACGATAGTGCCGATGATAAGGCAGGTACCGGTATACCATTGGTCATTGTCTGAGCCACTACCCGGCGCCAGGCATAACCGGCTTCATGGACTTTGGTTTTAAAATAATCATCGAGCAGCAAATTGGGTAAATCAGAATTTCTGTCAAAAGCTTCTTTTATTTTCCCCAGGAATACCGAGCGGATTATACATCCTCCGCGCCACATCAGCGCAATACCTCCGTAATTGAGATTCCATCCGTATTCCGCGGCAGCGGCACGCATCAATACATATCCCTGTGCATAAGAAACGATTTTGGAGGCCAGCAGTGCCTTGCGAAGGTCTTCGATAAAGGCCTTTTTGTCGCCGGAGAAGGCAGGTTTGGGGCCCGTAAGAATTTTCGAAGCCGCCACCCTTTCGTCCTTTTGGGCTGACAGGCAACGGGCAAATACTGATTCTCCAATAAGGGTTAGGGGCACACCATGATCAAGTGCGGTTACTGCTGTCCATTTTCCGGTACCTTTCTGTCCTGCAGTGTCCAGAATCTTATCTACAAGTGGGCTGCCATCTTCGTCCTTGTAAGCCAGGATGTCGCGGGTGATCTCGATCAGATAGGAGTCCAGCTCACCTTTGTTCCACTCTTTGAACACTTCATGCATCTCATCAGCGCTCATGCCCATGTAGTCTTTCATCACCTGATAGGCTTCGCAGATAAGCTGCATGTCACCGTATTCAATACCATTGTGTACCATTTTTACAAAGTGCCCTGCACCGTTTTCACCCACCCAGTCACAACAAGGCGTGCCATCTTCAACCCTGGCTGCTATTGCCTGGAAGATGGGTTTTACATGGGGCCATGCAGCTTTTGAGCCACCGGGCATAATGGATGGACCTTTCAGAGCACCTTCCTCTCCGCCCGATACACCGGTGCCAATGTAAAGCAATCCCTCTTTTTCAACCCAGGCGGTGCGACGGTCGGTGTCGGGGAAGTGGGTGTTGCCCCCGTCAATAATAATATCGCCCTTGTCGAGCAGGGGAATAAGGTTTTCGATGAGTGTGTCAACGGGCTTTCCTGCTTTTACCATGAGCATAACCTTTCGGGGCGATTTCAGTGAAGAAACCATTTCTTCAAGCGAATAGGTACCAATGATGTTTTTTCCTTTGCCGCGTCCGTTTACAAAGTTTTCAACCTTATCAGCCGAGCGATTGTAAACTGAAACGGTAAAGCCCTTGCTCTCCATATTCAGTACCAGGTTTTCGCCCATTACGGCAAGTCCTATCAATCCTATATCAGCTTTTTTTCCCATGATGAATGTGTTTTTATTTAAAAAGAACTATTTATTGATTTTAACTTTTTTCGCTTTTCGTTATCCATCGTCAATGGATATTTAAGAATTTAATCTTTGAATCGCTCCCTGGAAGCCCACAGCCCGATGGCAGGATTGGAGATGTAGAAAATCTCTTCGCCATCGTCCATGGTATTGTAACCGTCTTTGAGCTTTTCGGGATTATAGCGCTGAATCATTTCCTGCAATGGGGCGTAGTTGAAGTTCACCGAGCGGATTTCCTGTTCAGTAAGTTTACCCGGGCAGTAGGTTATGGTGAAACGGTCTTCGGCAGAGCCATGAATAAGGTGTGCAGCTGCGCTGAGATTATTCTGCAATTCAGGCTGCTCATTGGTAAACCTGAGTATTTCCCGGGTAGTCAGATATCCGTATTTGCGGATAAGGACATCTATTTGCTTATCCTCACCAAATTCCTTCAGTCCAGGAGCCAGAACTATCAGTTCACCATTATCTTCTATGGCCATGCGGGTGCGATATATACTCTTGTTGCCCAGCCATGTGCTTTTAAACTCTTCAGGGTCAAGATACACCACTACTTTTTTAAGGGGTTTTTCCATCATGTTGAAATTTATCTTCAGTGAAAGAGCTGCGGCCTGGAGGTAACATTCATGATCGTCACCAATATAAAGTCCGCGCATTTTCAGCCTGCCTTCATTGTCTTTAGCCACAACTGTGAGCAGATAAATAATGGGAAGGTGTCTCAAGAATTTGTCCGATGCATAGTTGAGTACTTTTCGTACCGGTGTATCGGGGCGCCCCAATATGCGTTCTATTCCATAGGCTGCACCCAGAAAGTGACTTTTATTGATTCCTTCAACACCTCCTGTTCCCACTAAAATATTCTTGTTGTAATTGGCCATACCAATAACCTCATGTGGTACCACCTGTCCGGGGGAAAGAATGAGATCATAGCCACCATTTACGAGCATTTTATTTACCTGTGCGGGCCAGGAATAATTGACTCTTTGCTCAGAAATTTCATAAATATATTCGGCAGGAACTTCGCCCAGTGTAGTGATATCTGTTCGCCATTTGTGCTCCCGAAAAATAGAAAGCGGAATGCCCGGATACATTTTCTGCAGTTCTGATGTGGTCATTGGGGCGTGTGTGCCCAGGGCCGGCAGTATATCAGTAAGCGCATCCCTGTAATATTCGTATGCAAGTGTGGTGAGATATCCAGCCCGTGAGTGGTAACGGGTAAAATCGGGTGGAATGGCAAGTACTTTTTTCTTTCGTCCAATCTTGTCGAACGTATCAAAAAGCACTTTCCTTATTTCTTCCGCACTCAGGTCGGTGGTTTCAGAACCTTTTGCAAAGTATAGCATAATATATTTAATTCTATGGTCGCTGAGCTTATCAAAGCGACTGTTGGGTTTTGCGGTCACTGAGCCTGTCGAAGTTACGATTCAACAGGTATTACAGAGGGCTTGCCGAACTGCTCAGCGTCTGGTTTTTTCCTGGTCAGGGTGGGACTTTCAGTTCCCGTCCTGACTAAATCTGTATTTCAACCCGGGTGGGAACTTGAAGTCCCGCCCTGACTTTTACCTTTTCAATCTCTATTAGAGCCCGAAGTCCCGTCCGGACTTTTTATCTTTGCACCCTTGCATTGCCTTTCCAGATACTCCAGATCATCTCTTCATCTGCTGGTTGCCCGTAATCGGTTTCGAATGTAGTGGCCAGCGCACCTGATGCCCAGCCGAACTGAGCCCATTTTTCGGGTTCCCAGCCTTTGAGCATGGCGTAAAGCATACCACCAACAAATCCATCTCCACCGCCAATGCGATCAAGTACCTGTATGGGCCGTGGTTTTATGACTTCCCAGTGATCGCCGGCCAGCATCACCGCACCCCAGAGATGTTCGTTTACGCTAACCACTTCGCGCAGGGTGGTGGCAAATACACCGGCATTGGGGAAAGTTTCCTTAACCCTGCCCATCATTTCCTTGAAACCATCAATCTGGGCATCAATTTCCTTGCCGCCGGCTTCGGGTCCTTTGATGCCCAGGCAAAGCTGGAAATCTTCTTCATTGCCTATAAGGATGTCGGATACCGAAGCAATTTCGGTAAAGATTTCACGCAGCTCCTGTTCGCGGCCTTTCCAGAAGGTAGCCCTGTAGTTGAGGTCGAAGGATATGCGGGTGCCATGTTTTTTGGCAGCCCTGGCAAGTTCCAGGCAAAACTGGCTGGTTTCGGGCGATAGTGCCGCAATAAGCCCCGACAGGTGCATGATCTGAACACCTTCAGTACCAAAAATCCTTTCAAGGTCAAAATCCTTTACATTGAGTGTGCGACCCACTTCACCCGCCCGGTCATTATGTACACGCGGGCCGCGGGCACCAAAGCCACTGTCGGCAATATTAAACTGGTGACGGTACCCCCAGGGGTTGTCCTGTTCTAATTCAGGTCCTTCGCACTCCATGTTGCGGGCACGCAGGTTAGCCTTGATAAACTTAGCAATTGGGCTTCCTTTTACGAAAGCGGTAAGCACCTTAACGGGAAGACCAAGATATGACGACACGCTGGCTACGTTGGTTTCGGCACTGGTAGCCTGCATTTTATACATATCGCTGGCATGCACCGGTTGACCATTAAGCGGAGTAATACGAACTCCCATGCTGGTGGGCACTGTCATGGCATACTTGCAGTTTTGTCGGAGCTTCATAATATCTGATATTTTATTCGAAACAATATGTTTTATGATAACAATGGTTAATCTTGCTACACCCCCCCGTAGGCGCTATAACCGCCATCTACGGGAAGTACCACCCCGGTAATGAATTCTGAAAGGTCTGAGAGAAGGAACAGAAGTGCCCCGGAAATATCTTCCGGATTGCCAAACTTACCCATGGGTGTGCTGGCGATGATTTTATGTCCCCTGGGGGTTAGTTCGCCTGTGTTTTCATCGGTAAGCAGGAAGCGGTTCTGGTTTGTAAGAAAAAAACCGGGAGCTATTGCATTTACCCTGATACCCGTTTTACCTAAATGTACTGCAAGCCATTGAGTAAAATTATTAATAGCTGATTTGGCAGCTGAATAGGCGGGAATTTTGGTCAAAGGCCTGAAGGCATTCATGGAAGAAATGTTGATTACTACTCCTTTGCCGGTATCAATCATATCTGTGGTGAAAACCATTGTTGGCAGCAGTGTGCCTATAAAATTGAGATCAAACACCTGGCGAAAACCTTCCATATCCAGTCCGTAAAATGTATTTTCCCATAACCCATCCATGTCAGGAATAATTTCTTCGGCTTTTGTGGTGGCTTTGGGTGAATTTCCACCCGCACCGTTAACAAGAAAGTCTATGGAGCCTAATTCCTGGTTGATTAGGTTTCTGGCATCTTCAAGTGATTTTTTGTCGAGCACATTGGCCGCAATACCCATGGTTTTTACCTGGTATTCGCCGGTAATGCGGTTCGCCAGGGTAGCGGCTGCATCCGGGTTGATGTCGAGGATAGCAAGGTTTATGTCTCCTGCTGCTAAAGTTTCAGCCATTGAACTTCCCAGGATTCCCCCACCACCCGTTATTACACAGGTTTTTCCTTTAAGGTGCTCAAAATGATTTACCGTCATCATTATCAGAGATTTAAATAAAAGTCAATATTTTCTTTTGTAATGATATCAATGGGAAGAAATTGATTTTCAGGAACTTCTTTCTTTCTTACAATGGCATTAAATAAAGTTATAATACTTTTATACCCTTGCTCAAAAGGCTTTTGTCCTATCAAAAAATCAATTCTACTATTGCGCAGGTGCCTGATATTCTCATCCAAAAGGTCATATCCAACAAGACGAATATTAGCCTGTTTTATCTTTTCCAGGGCATTGGCGATATGAAACACCCTTGAGTTTGTAACAAATATTCCTGTAATTTCATCAGGATTACTAATTAAACCTAAATGGTACGAAAGCAGGTCTTCAATGTCTTTATTGATTTGGGTATTAGCATTAATAGTAAGAATTTTCTTTTTTCCGGCTCCCGGTTCTGACATAAAATAATCCATGAATCCCTGCTCCCTGCTTTGCAGGTGACTGTTAACCCCCTTGCTTGAGATAAAATTAAAAATGAGTATTTGCCCGCCTTCGGGGATGCAGTAATCCAGTAAACGCGCTGCAACTCTGCCGCTCTGCATTGAGTCCTGACCGACAAAACTCAGATAATTGCTGTTTTCCCATTGTGTATTCATAAAAACATAAGGTATGCCTGAATCCTCGAGTTTTTGCAATGGTTCCTGAAGGAGGTCGGTAAAAACAGGAGCAATCACAACTCCATCGGGTTTGCTCTCTGTTATGGCATTCAACTGGCGATAAAATTTTGTTTTATGATAGTAAGGAAACCTGTATTCTTCAAAAGCAATCCCAAAGGGTTTTATCTCTCTCCATGCAGCGTTGAGTCCCTCGGCAGGTTTAATCCAGAAAGGGTTAGAACCTTCGGGCAGCAGAGCTGCGAAACGAAGCGTTTTTCGGGAAGCCAGGCTTCTGGCCAAAATGTCAGGCTCATAATTCAACTTTTTTATGGCCTGCAAAACTTTTTCGCGGGTTTTAAGGGATACTTCACCCCGGTTGTGGATTACTCTGTCAACTGTGCCGGCTGAAACTCCCGTGTGTTCTGCAATGTCCAAAATGGTTACTTTGGTCATCTTTTTTTTTGCGGTTTTTACAAAATTTCCTTACAAAGGAACAAAATATTTTTTAATTTCGTGTACGCACACGGAAAATTTTTCTTCCGTTTTTCTCTCAATCAAAATGGAATATATGCAATTAGGAAAATACTCATTTGGTATAGGTGACCGGTTTGCTATGCAAGGGGAGGCACAGTTAAAAGGAATCATGAAAACTCTGGAGTATGGAATAGAAATTCATCCGGTGTGGAACAAATCCAACCGAGAGCACATGACCATCCATTCAGAACCTTTACAAACCCGTCAGGAAGCCGATGAAGCGGTAAAGGCTTTGGGCTGGAGCAAACCCTACTTTGTTGACGCCGACCATATTAATATGAGTAATGTGGGCAAATTTATTGACCATTGCGATTTCTTTACAATAGATGTGGCTGATTTTATTGGAAAGAAGGCAACGGACGAAGAAATCAAACAGTTTGTAAAAAACAATGAAAAATTCCTTGGAAAGTTTTCCATTCCCGGAGTAGAGGAACAGTTTGAGATAACCAGAAAATTGCTGCAGGAAATCGCAGGTAAGTTTCTTTTTGCCATAAAACAGGCAGGCACCATTTACCGGCATATAGAAAAGAAGAAAGGTGCCGGTAATTTTGTTACTGAAGTAAGTATGGATGAAGTTGCTGAGGCACAAAGTCCAATCGAGATGTTTTTTATCCTTTCCATGGTAGCTGCTGAAGGAATCCCGGCACAAACCATTGCTCCCAAATTTACCGGTCGTTTTAACAAAGGTGTCGATTATGTGGGTGATGTATCGCTTTTCAGAAAAGAATTTGAACAGGATCTGCTTGTCATAGATATAGCCATTACAGAATTTGATTTGCCCAAAAACCTGAAGTTGAGTGTACACAGCGGAAGTGACAAGTTCAGCATTTATCCCATAATGGGCGAACTCATCAAAAAGTACGATAAGGGTATTCATGTTAAAACAGCCGGTACCACATGGCTTGAGGAGGCTATCGGTTTGGCCATGGCAGGTGGTGAAGCGCTTCAGATGATTAAAGATATATATAAAGCTGGTCTTAACAGGTACGATGAGCTGGCAGGGCCTTATGCTACCGTTATTGATATTGACACATCCAAACTGCCAACCCCATCAGAAGTTGAAAGCTGGGACGGAGAAACACTGGCCAATACCCTGCGCCACATTCCCGACCATCCGCAATATAATCTGCATTTCAGACAGCTGATGCATGTTTCTTACAAACTTGCCGCAGAAAAAGGTGAAACCTATATCAATCTTCTTCGTGAGCACAGGGATCTGGTGGGCAGACAGGTTACCGAAAATATTTTTGACAGACACATCAAACGGCTTTTTGCGTTTTAAATAACTACTATTAAACCACAGTTTCTCAATTGAAAATATAAGAGCTTAATCGAATATACAGAAGGGATTTCCTGAATTAATCTGCAAAAAAAATAAACCTATGAAAGCATTTATGGATGAAAACTTCCTGCTGCAAAACAAAGCTGCAGAAGAATTATATCATACTTATGCCAAATCCATGCCCATCATCGATTATCACTGTCATCTTCCACCTCATGAGATTGGCAAAGATCGTCAGTTTGAGAACATGACCAAAATCTGGCTCGATGGCGATCATTACAAGTGGAGAGCCATGCGGGCTTTTGGTGTGGATGAGAAATACTGCACCGGTCATGCCACCGACCCTGAAAAGTTTGCAAAATGGGCCGAAACAGTCCCCCAAACTCTTCGTAATCCACTTTATCACTGGACGCACATGGAGTTGCGCCGTCCGTTCGGTGTAAAGAAACTACTCAATCCTGCTACTGCTTCGGAAATTTATGAGCAAACCACTGCAATGGTCAATACCACCGGTTTCAGTGCCCGCAATATCATGCGCAAAATGAATGTGGAACTGGTATGTACAACCGACGATCCGGTGGATAGCCTTGAGCATCATATCAAGGCACGTAATAATGGTTTTGAGATCAGGGTATTGCCCACCTGGCGTCCTGATAAAGCAATGATGGTTGATAATGCTGCATCCTTCAATGGCTATGTTGATAAGTTGCAAGCAACATCCGAAATGGATATCAGCTCTTTCGAAGACTTTATGCAGGCCTTGCGGAAACGCCACGACTTTTTCCATGAACAGGGGTGTCGCCTGTCTGACCATGGCCTCGAAGCCATCATCGCAGAAGATTATACCGATGCTGAAATCAAAGCGATTTTTGCACAGATACGTTCAGGAAAACAACTCTCTAATGGTCAGATATTGAAATTCAAATCGGCCATGTTGTATCATTTTGCCATCATGGACCATGAAAAAGGCTGGGTGCAGCAGTTTCATCTTGGTGCCTTACGCAACAACTCCAGCCGTATGTTTAAAACCCTGGGCCCCGACAAGGGTTTCGACTCCATTGGCGATTTTGAAATGGCAAGACCTCTCTCAAAGTTTCTCGACAAACTCGACAGTACCAACCAACTGACAAAAACCATCTTTTATAACCTGAATCCGCGCGATAATGAGCTGCTGGCTACCATGGCCGGAAACTTCAACGATGGTTCGGTGGCAGGCAAAATGCAGTTTGGCAGCGGATGGTGGTTTCTGGATCAGAAAGATGGTATGACCAAGCAGATCAATGCTTTGTCGAACCTGGGATTGCTAAGCCAGTTTGTGGGCATGCTTACCGATTCGAGAAGTTTTTTGTCATATCCACGCCATGACTATTTCCGTAGAATACTATGCAACCTGCTTGGTACAGATATGGAAAACGGAGAGATACCTTACGATATGGATATGGTGGGAAATATGGTCAGCAATATTTGCTACCACAATGCGAAAAGATATTTCGGGTTTTAATATACTACCGGAATAAGTACAATTTAATTTCTGGAGAAATCAGATATCCGTATATTGAAGCATGGGATAATCAATATATCCTCTGGACCCGCCATGATAAAAAGTTTCTTTATCCCATGGGGTAAGCTCAGCATTGTTTCTGAGTCTTTCTGCCAGGTCGGGGTTTGAGATGAAAGGCTTTCCAAAGGCTATAAGATCAGCTTCATTATTTTCAAGCATGCGATTGGCACTTTCCAGGGTATGCCCACCACAGGAGATGAGTGTGCCATTGTAAATTTCACGGTAGTAAGGAATTATACTATGATTGGGATTTTCCATTCGCATTTCGGGAGTCATCATTTCACTGATGTGCAGATAAGCAAGGTTGTAATCTTTGAGTTTGTTTACAATGTAACCATAGGTTTGATCAGGTGTTGAGTCTTCCATCCCTTTTTTAACAGACCGTGGAGAAAGTCTCAATCCCACCCTTCCAGACGGAATTTGTTTTAATATCTCATCAAGAATCATAAAAAGGAAGCGGGCACGGTTTTCCACAGAACCGCCAAACTCATCGCTGCGTTTATTGGTGCCATCCATAATGAACTGGTCAATAATATAGGCATGGGCACCATGTACCTCCACCCCGTCAAACCCGGCTTTTATTGCGTTTTGGGCTGCCAGCGCAAATTCTTTTACAGTCTGAAATATTTCATCCTTTGTCATTGCCCTTGATGATTCATAGGTGACCCGGCCATCAGGCGTAAGCACATCACCTTCAGGTGTTACCGGTGATGCTGACACCGGAGCTTTATTGCCCGGTTGCAGTGATGCATGTGAAAAGGGTCCCACATGCCAGAGTTGCAAAAAGATTTTTCCACCTGCACGATGCAAAGTCTCCGTAACCTTTTTCCAGCCTTCCATTTGTGCCTGCGTGTAACAACCGGGGCTGCCTGTATATCCATAAGCCTGGGGCGATATCTGGCTTCCTTCAGAAATGATTAGTCCGGCTGTGGCACGTTGCTGGTAGTACAAAGCAACCATATCATCGGCAGCAAGGGCAGGATTATCGGCACGGCGGCGGGTAAGGGGTGCCATCACAATTCTGTTGGATAGCTTTATATTTCTTAAACTGAAAGGCTCAAAAAGACTGGTTTGCATCTGTTTTTATAGCTTAATTCTTTATTACAAAAATACATTAACCCATGTAAAACGAATGTAAACATAATTGTTTATGTGGTTTTGAAAATTTAAGAGAATGTGATCCTTTCTGTTATTAAAAAATAAATGGGATCTAGAGCCCTAACTTCACACCCAGAGTAAAAATCCTGGGGCGGGG
>REDJ01000108.1 GCA_007693555.1 Bacteroidota bacterium | reverse complement strand
TTGAAGTACAAATCTGGCCTGATAAAATAGAAATCCTGAGCTTCCCCGGGCCTGTGCCACCTGTGGCAGCACAAATCAGGGCCGAAAACAAAAGGATTGTTGCCCGCGACTACCGCAACCGACGCGTAGGCGATTTCCTGAAAGAACTTCACCTTACCGAAGGTAGGGGAACCGGCATTCCTACCATGTATAAAAAAATGAAAGATAACGGCTCTCCCGAGCCCATCTTTGATACCGATGAAGAATGTACCTACTTTTTAACTGTGCTGCCCGTTAATCCCGAATTTCTGTCAGAACAGGAAAGTGCACAAGAAAGTAACCAGGAAAGTAACCAAGTAAGCGACCAAGTAAGTGTACAAGAAAGTGCACAAGAAAGTGCACAAGAAAGAGACCAGATAAATAAACCAAATGATGGTCTGATAAGTGAACGGACAGATGAAATACTACTATATGCGTTAACAGCAAAATCCCGTAAAGATATTTTGACATATCTGGGGCTATCAAATCATTTTAAAAATTACCTAAGGCATATTGAGCCCTTGATTGAGCTGGGTTGGCTAAGTATGACCCACCCACAAGAACCAAAACATAGACATCAAAAATACATCACTACCCTTAAGGGCAAAGAACAACTGGAAAATACAACTCGATAAGCAACTCATACTATTCTGTCAATATACACCCTGCCCCATTACCGGCATTAACCCGCCCCAGGAAGAAAAAGACCAATTCCTTTGCACCATCAATTCCTATCTGGGCATACTCAATCCCGGTTCTAAAAACACAAACAGCAACGGTTTATACAAAACCTGCCGACTGCGGCGCAAAATGATCAACAGGCATTTGTCGGGGTGGTGGGGTAATTGGTTGGGGTGGGCAAACCGTGTAGGGACAGGGCATGCCCTGTCCCTACGATAATCGCCCTGTCCCTACACGGGCCATCCTATCATTTTCGAGTTCATTTAACCCTGCAAATTGAAAAACAGCGTTTCAATTTGCAGGGTTATTCTTATCTTTGTAGAAAATTTCCGAAAATGATCAAAAGAGAAAGGTTTTCACACCTGCTTAAGGCATTAAAGTCAATGCCTGTGGTAGCCCTGATCGGTCCCAGGCAGGTTGGGAAAACTACCCTTGCTTTGGAAGTATCCAAAAAAATTGATAAACCGGTTACCTATATCGATTTGGAGTCGGATGCTGACTTTAATAAGCTTACCGATGCAGAAACTTATTTGAAAAGGTTTAGTGGCCAATTATTGATTATTGATGAGGTGCAACGCAAACCCGACCTGTTTCGGTTGCTTCGTGTAGTTGTTGATGAACGAAAAAGAAACGGCGAGCGAACAGGTCATTTCCTCTTGCTGGGATCTGCATCCAAAGATTTGCTGCAAAGTTCTTCTGAATCACTGGCAGGGAGAATCAGATACATGGAACTCACTCCATTTACCCTTACGGAACTAAACGATACTGGGAAAGAAGGTTTCGATGTGGAAAGACTTTGGTTACGAGGGGGTTTCCCTGACAGCTATTTGGCTCCCACTGACGATGAAAGTGGTGAATGGCGAATGGATTTCCTGGCCACCTACGTGGAACGCGACATACCCAATATGGGCATAGGTGTATCAGCTAACCAACTAAAACGCTTCTGGAAAATGCTGGCACATTATCATGGAAACCAGATAAACCTCAGCGAATTTGGCAGAAGCCTCGAAGTTAGTCATACCACCATCAGGAATTATTTAGATTTGCTTACAGATTTCTATATGGTAAGGCAGCTTTCTCCCTGGTCGGGAAATGTAAAGAAAAGGTTGGTGAAAACACCTAAGATATATATACGTGATTCAGGAATATTGCATAGCTTGATTCAGTTGCCAACCGTTGAAGCTATATTTTCTCACCCTGTAATTGGAGCAAGCTGGGAAGGATTTGTGATTGAAAATATCATCAACCAGCTGGACAATAGTTGGAATTATAGCTATTACAGAACAGCAACCCAGGCTGAAATAGATTTGGTGCTTCATACACCCGATAATGAAATATGGGCTGTTGAAATAAAGCGAACTGCTGCCCCAAAATTAACAAGGGGGTTTTATGAAGCATGTAAAGATGTTAAAGCAACCCATAAATGGGTGATTAGTGCCAACAAAGATCGATACCCCTTGCCCCATGAAGTGGAGGTGATAGGGCTGTTGGACTTTTTGCGACTATTGCAGAATAAATTGCAAACAGTGTAATTTGAAATGTTACTTTTAAATTTGCATAGTTTTCCGGTTCCTTGCCGGGGCATTTCCAATCCCGAATCATCGGGACAGGCTTCCTAAGGAATTGGAAGTTTACGGGGGCAATATTTGTGCACCATTTCTACCCCGATTAATTATAAGTATTCTTAAAAGCCTGTTTTGCAGCGTAAAGCAACAATAAAGCAGGTTTTGTATTGGGAAGTGATAGTAAAAATGATACTATGTTTGACGATAATGATGATTTAGAAGAAATGACACCGAAAAATCTGCCGATTTATAAAAAAGGTCAGGAAATTTATAAAGTTGTTAGAGAGATTGCAGATTTAATACCCGAAGAGAATGAGATTTTGCAGGATATCAAGATGCAAATGCTGTCGGATGCAGCTATGCTTACGGTTAAGGTTGCAGGTGCTGAAGGTGGGGATTTGTATGATATACGAATGCAGAATGCGGCCTTAATTCGTAAAGCTGCAAACGATTTAATGGTGCAAAATCATTCCCTGGAAAGTTATGGATTTGAGTATGTGGAGTATTTCAATATTGTACGTAATTTAATAGAAGAATACCGGTTACTATTCATTGACTGGGTCGAAGGCTTTGATAAATGGAATTATATTACTGACCGTTGGGGTTTGTTTAATCCACCCGGTGTTGGTCCGCATGATAAAGATCCGGATGACGATATCCCGTTTAATCCTGATTAGTTTTTTGAATAATTTATATCCGAACTCGTATAAATTTCACCAAAATATTTCTTTTAATACCCGAAAAGGTATAGTTATACAAAAAAATTTAGTAAGGTCCCTAAAGGATTGAGGTATCGCTGTTACTCCTGTGTTTTTTCATGGTTCTGGCTTTAAATGTAAATGGAAATGAACGATTTTACCTTTGTTGTATTACGCAAATAAATAAAAATAACCTTTGTTTTGTTACAAAATATAACTATATTTGCCTTTGTTTTATTGTAAAAGATATGTTTCTTAAGAGAGATATTGAGCAAAATCTTTTCGAATGGAAGTCCAGTGAAAATAGAAAACCCTTGATTTTAAGGGGTGCCCGGCAGGTAGGAAAAACTACACTTGTACATCATTTTTCAAAATCTTACAAAAACTACATTTATCTCAATCTTGAAAAATCTTTTGATAAAAATATATTTGAACACGGAAGAGATATAAAAACAATTACTGAGAGTTTATTTCTCAGAAAAAATATATCACTTAATGATTCGGCCAACACACTATTATTTCTTGATGAGGTTCAGGAATCTCCCAAAGCAATATCTCTGCTAAGATACTTTTATGAAGATTTTCCTTCCTTACATGTTATAGCTGCAGGTTCTCTTCTGGAATTTTCTTTAAGACATGTAAAAAACTTTCCGGTGGGAAGGGTAGAATTTATCTATTTACATCCTATGAATTTCTGCGAATTTCTCAATGCCGGAGGTTATACAGAACTATTAAACCATTTGAAAAATATTCCTGTTGCAGAGTCCGCCCATTCATTGCTGCTTGAATTATTCAATACTTATACCATTGTTGGGGGTATGCCCGAAATTGTAAAACTTTTTATAGAGAATCGGAGTTTTTCCACTTTACCTGTGGTTTACGAGAGTTTGTGGGAAAGTTTTTTAAGTGATGTGGAGAAGTATGCTTATAATGAATCTGAAAGAAAGGTAATTAAGCATATTTTCTCAACAGCTCATTTGTATGTTGATCAAAGGATTAAATTTCAGAATTTCGGAAACTCATCCTATCGTTCCAGGGAAGTTGGAGAAAGCTTCAGAGTGCTTGATGATGCAAAGCTTATTCAGCTTATTTATCCTACAACAGACATCTCACCACCCCTTAAATCAGATAAAAGGAAATCTCCACGTATTCAATTTCTTGATACAGGTTTATTGAATCACAATCTCAACATACAAGCGGATATACTGAATATGCATGATTTAAGCCATGTTTATAAAGGAGCTATTATTCCACACATCATTATGCAGGAATTAATATCAGTACAGCATAATGCCTATAAAAAACCTAAATTTTGGGTAAGAGATAAAACACAGTCATCAGCAGAAGTTGATTTGGTGATGGTGGCAGGAGATAAAGCTATTCCGGTAGAAATTAAATCGGGCCCCACGGGAAAGCTAAGATCATTGCATCAATTCATTGAACGAAGTTCTCATCCTTATGCTGTAAGGATATTTGCCAATTCATTCAGGATCGAGCAGCATAAAACGCCTGGGGGAAAAGAGTTTCTGCTTATGAATCTTCCATATTATATGGGCACCAGGCTTGGGGAGTACATTGAATTTTTTACATCGGAATTCCCAACTGGGTATTCTCAATCACGGCTTTAAAACTCAAATGGGTTTGGTTTGTATAAAACTGGTTACTTAAGAAAACAGTCATCCGCCATCTTTTCGGGGGTTTTGATGTAATTTATTGAAGGTGCGCAGGTATGCTAAGTTTGCGTTGTCCCCGAAGCTGGAAAATGCTCCGCAAGTTTCCAGTTCCTGATAGGGTAGGAACTTCCAACCCCGAAGCATCGGGACAGGCTTCCGGAGGAATTGGAAACTTCCCCAAATCACTTGAATAATTTTTTTATAAGAGACCGAAAAATTGTAGGTTTGCACTCTCAAAATTTAAACTTACAGTTATGGAAACCCTTAAAACGCTTTTAGAACATAAAACCATCAGAAATTATAAACCTGATCCCATTGACGATAAAGTCCTTGATAAAATCCTTGAAGCCGGTTTTCGGGCGTCTACCACGGGAAACATGCAGGTTTACAGTGTAATTGTTACCAAAGACGAGGAAAAGCGCAAAGAACTTTGCAAATTGCACTTTAACCAGAAAATGGTTGAGCAGGCACCGGTGCTTCTGACATTTTGTGCCGATTTTAATCGTTTTAATAAATGGTGCAAACAAAGAAAAGCAGAGCCCGGTTATGATAATTTCCTGTCATTTTTCACAGCTGCCATAGATGCATTGCTGGTTGCTCAAAATGCATGCGTTGCAGCAGAAGATTTTGGCCTGGGTATTTGTTACCTGGGAACTACCACCTACCAGGCTGATAAATTGATTGATTTTTTTGATCTTCCCAAAGGTGTTGTTCCGGTTACCACTGTGGTGGTAGGTTACCCGGCTGAAGACCCTGATCAGGTGGATCGGCTTCCCGCAAAAGGTGTTGTGCATTATGAGAAATACGCTGATTATACCCCACAGGACATAGATGAAATCTATGCTGAAAAGGAAAGTCTGCCTGAGACAAAGAAATTGCTCGAAGAAAATCAACTGGAAACACTGGCCCAGATTTTTACGCAAAACAGGTATAAAAAAGCCGATAATGTGCACTTTAGCAAAGTACTGCTAAAAGTGCTGGAGCAGCAGGGTTTTATGAATAACAGTTAGTTAAATCAAAAAACTTTGTTGTTCGCAAAAAGTGTTGAAAAATTAAGGGATTCTTCGCTTTACTGCGTAGCGCTCAGAATGACAGATAGCTATAAATTCAAGGGAGGGGTTGGATGGGGCGAAGCCCCATCCAACCCCTCTCAACTGTTGATCTCTGGAAAAGCCTGTCATGCTGAGCAAAGCGAAGCATCTCGCAATTTTTACCGGAGAATAATGATTAAAAATAAAGGAATCCGGAAATAAGCATACATTGCATTGATCCCCGGATTTCTTTATGGGGTTTTTAATTACTCTGTCTGGCCTTTTTCACCCACAAAATATTGCTGCTTGTGTTTGAATAAGACATTGAAAGTAGTCAGTGACCCGTAGCAGCGGGTAATGTATTGCTGAAGGTTTACCTTTTCTTCATCGCTAAGCGATTCATTTGAATTGATGCGTTGCTCCAGCACCCTCAATCTGTCGCGAACAAGCACGATTTTATGGAAAAAGGATTCAACCGGTATTTCCTTGGGCTTAAGACTGGCATCTCCGGGTTTGAGGATCATCATTCCCTTTTTCCACTTATCGCCAAGTTCAACGATTTCCGGAAAATCGGCATAACGTCTGAGAACATTGGTAAAAACTTTTTCCAGGTCCTGGATGCTTATTCCTGATTGGCTGGTAGCCTCACCCTCATTTTCCGGTAAATTTGATGGTTTCAGAAGTTTTAATCCCTGAAAACCAGCTGCAATGCTTTTCTCACCTTTGGTGCCAAAATAAATGGTATAAGAAGTTAATGTAACATTTGTAATGATTCCTGGGCCAAACTGTGGATGCTCAACTTTGGCTCCTATTTTAAAATCTTTGGTTTCCATGGCTGATACTAAGTTTTAAATTTTGAATATTTTTGACAGATGAATGATTTGATTTCAGATAATTTCAATTAACAGAATATTTGCTAAATTAACAAAATGGAAGCCATAATTTATCTACCATAGCTTGATTTATTATGAATTTTTATCAAAAATATACCTCATTGTTTTTGTTTTCCTGGTTCACTTTATTTATTTCTTGTGGTGGCAGTGATACTTCAACACAGGAAATAGCTGAGGAGATTTTACCGGAAAAAGATACATTAACAGAAATTATAGTTGAAGTTATTCCTACTGTTTCACCAATCGAAAAGCAAATGATCGAACACGGCCTTGTTAATATTCACGATTTGGATACATCCATTGTGGTAGAGCTGAAATACAGTACCACAGACAATTTTTTGGGTAAGGATGTATACGGAGGAATGAAAAATGCATATTTACAGCCTGATATAGCTGAAATGCTCGTGAATGCACAGAAATATCTCAAATCATTAAACCCGGAACTTTCACTTATAGTCTATGATGCTGCCCGCCCAAGAAGCATACAGCAAAAGATGTGGGATGCTGTTGATGCACCTTTCCACGAAAAGATCAGGTTTCTTTCCAATCCGGCAAACGGCTCCATTCATAATTTTGGTGCTGCAGTAGATGTGAGTATTGTTGACAAGAGCGGAGTACCTCTTGATATGGGTACCGAGTTTGATCATATGGGCGAATTGGCTTATCCTTCAAAGGAGGAAGAAATGCTTGAGCAAGACAGACTAACCCCACAACATATCGCCAACAGAAGATTTCTTCGAAGAGTAATGCGTCATGCCGGCTTTTGGGGTATTCAAAGCGAATGGTGGCATTTTAATGCATGCACCCGTGCAGAAGCCAGGGAAAGATATGCAATCATTGAATAGCATTGAATCAGGGAAAAAGAATTCCCGGGAATTGAGTAGGGCTGACCCTGGGAATCGTAGAGCCATATTTTTCATTTATGGCCTCAATAAAATAATTTGCTACAATGGCATTTCCCCTGGGGCTTAAATGTACCCCATCCAACGAAAACACTCCTCCCGTTACATATTGCGTATTGAATGAAATGCCATCGAAGGTTATACCACTACTTGCCTCCATTAATAGCTTATTTACATCAGTAAATGCCAGGTTGTATTCATCAGCAAAACCCTTGATTATTCTATTATACTCATTTGTAGTATTTTGAATATCTGAAATTTGATTCTCTGATAAATAAAACTGCCCGGGAATTGGGGTTAAAGAGCCCCAACCTCCGCATAATATACTGTCTTGAGGAAGGCTTAACAAGAGAAGTTCACCGGGCTTTATATGCCTTAAACCCCCATGAGGAGAACCTTCATCCATTACTACAAATCTGTTTAAACCAATTTGAAAGCTAACCTCAGGATGCCATGAATAGTAATCATTCAGGTTATCTGCATCTGTTTGATTTGTAATTATCAGACCCACGGAGGGAATCGTATTAAAGAATGGTATACTGGCGATATCAGGTATATTTGCCAATACTCCCCGTGATGCTTTTGATGTAATTTTATTCAATATGTTCTGATAGTAAAAATTAAAATCTTCAATTGATGTAATATACCCTGAGGTTCCGCCGCTGAGGGCAAAGCCCAGGATATCATTACCACCTATCCACAGTGAAAAGAAGGTTGGGTCAAGATCCAGTGCATCATTTATTATACTTGCAGATGAAGAACTGGCAAATCTTGCAAAATAACTATTTTGTTGGCTAAACGCAGGATCTGTAATATGCGAAATTCTTGCCCCGGGTACAGCAAGATTGTGGAAGGGGCCTTCTTCAGAAAAAATATTTTCAGTATTTGAAGGGTCGGGTGTTCCGCCAACAAATACAGGTCCAAGGTTTTCGTTTCCAAGGCAGTCAGTTGAATATCCCAACCTTAATTTGTTTCCGAAACCCAATTCATCTCTCATCAGAGGTTGTTTGAATTCACCGCCACCAGTATGTATCATTTGTTTTGCCATAATATTGGCAAATGATAAAATCTGACCGGATTTGAATAATTCATTATCTGCAAAACCAGCAGTTAAGGAGTTTCCAATAGCAACATAAACTGCAAAATCTGCGTCTCCGGCTGCAGGTTTAAAAGACTTAATTTCCGGTTCACAGGAATGAATAATAACCAACAGCAGAAATAGTAATATATTCTTACATTTAAACATTAACTATCGTTTCCTATTTAAAAACTATAACTTACTCCAATGCCAGGGATGTATGCCCTGGATTTATAAATGCCACCAAAATTATCCGGTGTATAAATTGCTTCCTTTTTAAATCCCACAATATAAATAAAGCTCAAATCAATGCTTAATTCAGGCAAAGGAAAAAAAGACATTCCTGCTGTGATTCCCAGGTTATTTAAACCAGGGGTTTCAGGTGAAAAATACTTTTCATTTACAGGCGAAGGATCATAATATGAGCCTGCTCTGAGATATACATTTTCAATTACTTTGTATTCTGCGCCAAGTCGAAAAATCAGTCTGTTTTTATATTCTCTCGGATTTTGGGTATCAGTAACAACAGCTGTGTTTGTTTCAAAGTCAAAATCCAGACTTTTATATGCATCCCAGAAAACATAATTCAATGAAATGCCTGCTGTGATGTTTTCTGAAAACCTATAGGAAATACCAAAATCCAGATTGGCAGGCAATGGGAGAGAAGTGGCTACTGTATTGTTCTCCGGAAAGTTATTTGCCAATGAAGCAGGTACGGAAAAACGGGCTTCTGCATCCTCAACCTTCATATTTATAAGTGATCTGTATGACAGACCAAGATTAAGATTTTCTAAAGGTGTAATCAATATTCCGGCATTAAAACCATAGTTTGTAGTGCTTCCATTGATGTTTACCTGACCTTCACCTGAGTCATCCTGTACAGGCAGTTTTCTTTTCATATCAACAGAACCCATGGCAACCACAAGTCCGGCTCCTATGGAAATCATTTCGTTTATTTTATAAGAAATGGAAGGCTGAACAGTTATTGCCTGAAGAGATATCTCCTGAATAATAAAACGTCCTGCCCATCCATCTTCCCACTTCAAACGATTTCCAAAAGGTGTGTTAATTGCCAGTCCGAAACTAACGGAAGGGTTTATTCTGGCTGATGCATAAAAATAAAATGGAAACCCGATTGGATTATCAGTTGCTGCCTGATATATGGAAGGACTTTCAAGCTGAAATTTGGTTATGGATCGAATTCCACTTACACCTGCCAGAAAGCTGTAATCCGAAGGAATCTTTGCCAATGCTCCGGGATTGTAAAATACTGAACTGGCGTCATCTATCAACGAAGTACCTATTAATCCCATTCCAATATTTTTCTGATTGTGCAAACTTACCTGGTAACCTCCGGCAAATACTGCAGAAAAATGGAACAAAAAAAAGATAAGGATAATAAGGATATTTCTCATCAAATGAAATTGATAACTGGAGCAATTAAAAACGAATATCTGATTTTGTCGGTACAAAAAGAATTTTCAAAATTAATAAATAATCTGTATTTCGGCTTTACATTAGCGATAGCGGAATGTTAAATAAAAAAAACCGGGTAAATCATCAGAGATCTACCCGGCATAAAATAAGAATTATAACTTCTAATTTCTAAAACCTGAAATCCATTCCCACTGCAAAAACAATTGCACTTCTGTCGTAGGTTTCTGAGTATCCGTTAAATGTCTTTGTATAAGCCTCATACATTGTATTCATGAAACCAAAGTTAACAGCCATGTTCGGACTAAATCTGTAGCTTCCTCCTATACCTATGGAGTTGGTGCTTAAACTATGGCTTAAGTCACTATGAAATCTGTCATTTGCACCTGTTTGAGTTCTTAGATAACCTGTACTGATACTGAATCCGTTATCGAAGAAATACTCTGCCCCAAACCCAAGTTCAATAAAGTTGTTATCAATGATTTGATCATTGGGTAGTGCTTTACCATAATCTGCACTTCTGTCAAAGTAATAATGCATTCCGGCAGATAAACTCAATGCCCTGGTGGGCCTGTAGTTTAATCCTAAAGACAACATTGAGGGCATGTCATTTGCAACTTCCACACCATCAGGATACATACCTACATCATCAACTGTGGTGTTGTTGGTCATTGTAATAGAAGCCCTGTGTTCGTATTTGATTGCCATGTTTAATTCATCCGAAAATCGAATATTTATACCAAGAACAGGAGCAATACCCCAACCGGTTTGTTTAGCGTCAAGTTCCCTGTCTTGTGTTGCCTGTGCAAGATCATTCATCTGAGCAGCAATACCTGCATAAGCAGTTTGAATCTCAACTACCTGCATATCAGGATTGTATATTCCTCCCAGCCCTCCTGCTAACTGGTCAGCCTGTTCCTGGGTTAATGCTCCAATGTTTACCAGTTGATTTAAAGTCATTTCACCTGCGCTATTATCAATTATGGGCTGCAATTGCTGAACTGCAGAATTTGCAGCAAATTCAACTGTTCCAAAGAATTGGGGTGCTGAAACCATATTGCCTGGTCCGTTGGCATTAAGCGGATGTAACGGATTAATCATAATATCACGTAAATGCCCTTTGTAAGTGTTGGTGGCTGTGATAAAACGTGCACCAAGACTTACTGCAAAAAACTCATTGAGGGCATAAGAAGCATTAAGCTGAACACCCCAGTTAAGAGAACTACCGTCAAATGCTGCGTCCATTGAATATGCAGTTGTATTTATTCCGGCTGCTGTAAGACTGGGAGGCAAAATTGCTACTTCCTGCTCAAAAGAAGGCAAGCCTTCCTCAAAGTTAGCTGTTCCTCCGCCACCAATCGGGTTTACGCCAAATGAGAGTGCAAGTGGACCGGTCTTATATACAGCATATAACGTAGGAAATAAAGGCGCACTTACATCACCTTCAAATTCAGTATTGGCTAATCCCTGAAATGTACTGCTTACTTTTCTGTTTTGTAATATAGTCTGATTACTTACAGAAAGGTGAAATCCATCCCTGAGAAAGGCCAGACCTGCAGGGTTGTAGTAAGTACCTGTAGCATCTATTACAGCATCCTGAGCGGGCTTACGTATAAAAGATGCGCTTTGGTTGGTGTTGGTCACAATGCCGCCTGACCAGGCCGCAAAGGGCATAAAAACTGCCAGAAATAGAATTTTAATACCACGTTTGTTCATGTTGTTTACTGTTTAAATGAAGATTTGACTTGATTGCTTAAATAGTAGTTGTAATACGGTAAAACAAGTCATCAGGTTACAAAGGTTTGAAATTTGCAACTCAAATAACGTTTGATATTCGAAAATAATATCAGTCTCACCAGTTTTTTTCCAATACCAGCACAAAAGTATAAAAAAGTTTATACAAACGTGTAATTAAATTATTTCAAGTTGATTAATATGTAAAACTGCTTCCCCCTATAAATTCCCTAAGAATGCTGGTAGGTGGGATGTCATTGGGGTTAATTGGTTTCAAAAGGCTTAATATGCGGTTTAACCTTTTTACCTCTTCTTTGATAACTTCGTTTTCTGCAAGTTCAGCTTTTAATATTCCCGGCGCGTAGTGAGCAAAAACAGCAATCTCATAAATAAGAGAAGAATTAAAAATGGCGTGTGCACTTTCCTGGAACGGAAAAATACTGTGGTATTCATTTTCCATTACATCGGGCCAGCGCTTTATGGTTTCATTGAAACTGTAACCCCTGAAAAGATGATCACGCACCAGCCGTCTGATAAGCCTGTGGTCACTTGTGGATAGCGGAAGGTGGTCATGTATGTTTAATGTATTAAGTGCCGAAACATATAACCTGTAAGAATCAATACCAAGTTTGTTTTTCCAAAGGTCGGGATTAAGGCCATGAATACCTTCAACAATGATGTAAGTATCCTGTGTGATTTGCGTTGGATTCAATTCAGGGACAGCACCTTTGCCATCAAAATGATATTTGGGCATGTGTATACTTTCACCATCCAGAAGTTGATGTATGGTTGTGCAAAACAGTTCCAGGTCCAGGGCTGTAATTAATTCAAAATTTTGTAATCCTGTATCAGGATCAAAAGGTATTCTTGAGTGGGGCAAATAGAAATTATCAAGAGACATTATGAGAACTTTTTTACCCAGGACTTTCAGTTCAATGGCAAGCCGATTGGCCGATGTGGTTTTACCCGAAGATGTTGGGCCGGAAAGGAAAATAATCCGCGGTTTTAAAGGATGACTGACAATATTATCAGCTATTCTGCCAATCCTTTTTGCCTGATATGCTTCAGAAATTTTTATAAACTCAGGTAGCTGCCCGTTATCAATTACATCATTTAACTGGGCAAAACTTTCAATACCCAGTTGCTTCATACTTTCTTCTGATTCGTCAAATCTTTTCAGATACTTACTAAGTTCGAGTCTTTCAGGCATTATCCTTCCAAAAAAATCAGGATCAGCAATCAGGAAAAATCCATTCTTAAAGCGAAAAAAACGAAACCTATCCAAGCGATCATAATGCTCATTGACATGATTAAAAAACAACTCACCGTTTCCGTTTAGATGCGCCAGATGCAGTCCTTCATTTATTTCACCAGGTTTAGACAATAACAACTCCTCAATATCAGAGCGTTTGCTTTCATTGAAATACCTTAGCAATTTCTCATTGGGAAGTATTTCCTGCTTGAAGTCCAGGTTCTCTGAAATAAGATTTTTTATCTTATTTCTTATTTTTAAAACATCGTTATCATCCAAAGTATAATCCTTAAAATAACCGTATACCCCACCAGGTATGCTATAAGCAATGTAATATTCTTTATTCTCAAAAACCTCTGAAATTGCCTTGTTAAATATAACGAGTAAAGGCTCCATCAGGCTTCTGAAAGCTTTTTTGGAGAAATGAGTTTCGTTTTTTCCCTTGAGTTTAACTGTATCCATCCAATTCGGGTTTCCTGGCCGGTTTTATATGCATCTTGCAGAAAACAGGAGTTTCTGTTATTTGAGTATGAATAAAACAGGCATCAAAGTTAATTTATAAATTCTATAGTATTTCAGTGAAATTCGGTTTTTAAAGGTTTTTACGAATTAAACTTAAGTGTAATTTTTTTTTGAAAAGATATGTTCAATATTTTCAAATTTTATGTAGGTTTGTCAATCGTAATAAATTATTTTCCCAAAAGCTGTTTTTTACATTCTAAATATTATTTTTAACCAAAATCCAAACTCATGATTGATTTATCAACCAACTACATGGGCTTAACTCTCAAAAACCCTGTAATCGTAGGTAGTTCTGGTTTAACCCGTACACTTGACAACCTCATAAAAGTCGAAGATAAAGGAGCCGGTGCAGTGGTTTTGAAATCATTGTTTGAAGAGCAAATTAAATTTGAGATTCGAAAGGTGTTTTCTTACGATGATGTGCAAAGTGCTTATACAGAAGCTGATGACTACATAAGAAATTATTCGAGAGCTCAAACAATAGATGAGTACCTGAGATTAATTCAGGATGCTAAAAGTAAAATTTCAATACCGGTAATACCAAGTATCAATTGTGTCACTTCAGATGAGTGGCCTGCATTCGCAAAGGAGATTGAAAAAGCCGGAGCAGATGCACTTGAACTGAATGTATTTGTTTTACCGGCTGATATTGATACTCCCGGCCAGGAATACGAAAAGCTGTATTTTGAAATTATTGAAACGGTTAAAAAGCAGGTTAAGATTCCCATCGCATTAAAAATCTCCTACCATTTCTCAGGGCTTGCAGAATTGGTTAAAAAGCTTTCCTGGTCAGGCATTCAGGGAATGGTATTATTTAACAGATTTTACAACCCCGATGTTGATATTGATAAATTTACCATAAAACCGGGCAATTTATACAGCACTCCTGAGGAAATATCAACATCCTTGCGTTGGATAGCTATTCTGGCAGATAGGGTACAGACTGATTTATGCGCATCCACAGGGGTACATGATGGTTATGGTGTTGTGAAGCAATTATTGGCAGGAGCTAAAGCAGTGCAGGTATGCAGCGCCTTGTATAAGCATGGATTTGACCATATATCTTTTATAGTTAAACAGCTCAGCCTTTGGATGGAGAAAAACAACTTTGAAAAAATTGAAGATTTCAGGGGCAGGTTAAGTTATAAGAAATCTGATAATCCGGTTGTTTTTCATCGGGTTCAGTTTATGAAACATTTTGCAGGGATCGAATAATATGTTTATTATAAACAAATATAAAAAAGCGCAATATAAAACTGCGCTTTTTTTATTTATTAATCTTATTAGCGAAACTAATTATCCAGGGTTCCAAAAACCCTTTTCAAAATATCATTGATTCTTGCCAAAGGATCGGTACGGATTTTTAATTCTTCTTCGGCTATTAAAAAGAATAACCCTTCAAGCGCCATTTCAGTGGCATACTCAGCCAAATCAGGATTAAGAGGGTTGAGCGTTGGCAAAACATTGGCTATAGGATTATAAACGCTGATTATTTCATTCCAGGCAGTTGCTGCCCCCACAGTTTGCAAGGCTGAATGTATATCAGGCTTGAACTCTGTATGAAGACTGCTGAAAGTTGTTTGATACAGATACATTGTAGCAGCATTATCAGCCCCATTCAATATTTCCCATGCATCAAGAATTGTAATGCTCATAATAGCATCTATAAAAATAGGTCCGGCTTTTTCGGATGCCTGCTCTGCACCCCGGTTCATTAAGAGCACTACCTCATCTAAAAGGGGTTTTATTACAGATAGGTTATTGCTGATATAATTGTAAGCTCCCATAGCATCCTGTGGCCAGGGAATTTTTATGTCAGGATTTCCAAAATATCCGTCAAGTTTATTGGTTTGCTCAACAGAATTATTGGTTCCTACTTTCAAAGCTTCACGTAATCCCTGGGCTACCTCAGCTTCGGTAAGTGGAATTGGCAGAAGCAGATTTCCGTCTTCATCACAGGAATGAAAATTTAAACTCAGTGATATAAATGCAATTAGTATAAAGGCTCTCATTTGAAAAATAATTTTGGTGATTATGGTAAAATGGTTTTATTTGTTAGCTATTCAGGGTTAATGTGTTTTTAATTGAACAATACAACCTAAATATTCTTTTATCAAAGTACGATCCAAAGTTCTGGTTTTTATCACACACAAAATTAGGGTAAATACTGAATTGTTAAAGTGGCTAACAAAAATTAACTTTTACATATCTAGATAATTAGATATCTTTGTAATGGAAAATAAAAACAGGTAATGCAAAAATACTATTAAGTCATTTTTCTTTTGTAATTTCACTTATTAATCAAAATAATTTCATAATAAAAGATGAACATAAAACAACAGAACAATCAGGAAAAAGAAAATTTCTGGAGTAAAACCAGACCCATGCAAATTGCAGTTCTTGTCATAGCAGTTGCCATTGGTACAATGATGCTCTTTAACAGGGGCAATGGCACCGCAGGAAACACATTCACTGAAATATCGCCTGAGGGAAGCATGGTTTTAAACATTACAGATGATATATTTGAAGAAACTATTTCCGCAGGTGTAACACTTGTTGATTTTTGGGCTGTCTGGTGTCCTCCTTGCAGAATTCAAAATCCCATTATTGAAGAAGTAGCCCAGGAAATAGGCGAGTTTGCAAAAATTACCAAACTTGATGTTGATCATAATCCTCGTTCTGCCAGTCTGAATCGTGTACAAAACATTCCCACATTAATTATTTATAAGGATGGCAAGCAGGTAGAACGTTTTGTGGGTGTTCAGCAAAAAGAAACCCTGATAGCAGCAATCAAAAACCATCTCTAAAAATCGTAAATCATTAAAAGTTGAACAAAAGGAGGCAAATACTTGCTTCCAATTATAATTACATTATGGAAAATTTAACTCTGGAAACATTCAAAACAAAGGTTTTTGATTTCGAAAAAAACAAAGATTGGAAATTTGAAGGCGATAAACCCTGCATAATTGACTTTTATGCTGATTGGTGCGGACCATGTAAAATGGTGGCTCCCGTATTGGAAGAACTTTCAAAAGAGTATGAAGGCAAAGTTGATATTTATAAAGTAGATACTGAAAAAGAGCGCGAATTAAGCGCAATATTTGGTATTCGTAGTATTCCTTCAATTTTGTTTGTACCCAAAGATTCCCAGCCTCAAATGGCAGCAGGAGCTTTACCCAAAGCTGCATTTGAAAAAGCTATCGAAGACGTTTTGGGTGTAAAACAATCCTGAAAGTAAATTGAATTGATTACTATTTCTTTATTTAAGTAAAATAAATTCAAGTATGGAAAACAACACAGGAACAGAAAATGTAGACAAAAAGGCCCGTGTAGGCAATATTTCCCGTAAAAATTATTTGTGGGTCATAGGTTCTTTTACGCTAATCGGAGTTTTGGGTGGGTTTGCTTACTATACATTTATAGGATGCGAAAGTGGATGTACCATACAATCCAATCCTTATCTTTCAATGATTTGGGGTGGCGCCATGGGATATCTTTTGCCGGATATATTTCTCAAACCTAAAAAAGAAGAATAAAACCAAGGTCGCAAAAGCGGCCTTTTTTTTTGATGCATTTATGTCTCAGGTTTATTTGGGAGCGGTTTTTAAGAGATAAGCGCCCAAAGCAGCAAATATAATATTTGGTATCCAGACTGCAATAGCCGGCGGAAGATTCCCATTGGTGGCAAATGTTGTGGAGACCTGCATAAACAATATAAATGCAAAACTTAATGTAAGCCCCATACCCAAATGCAATCCCAGCCCACCTCTTACTTTCCTGCTGGATAAAGATACACCTATTACAGTAAGTACGAGCGTGGCAAAAGGGAAGGCAACCCGCCGGTGCTTCTCTACCTGGTAAAACTTTATGTTTTCCGAACCTCTGAGTCTTTCACTTTCAATAAAATCCCGTAGCTCCCTGAAATTTAACCCTTCAATTTCACGTAAGTTTTGAATAAAATCATCAGGTGTTAAGGGTATAATCGTATCCATTCTGCTTCCCCGACTAAGCTTTTCGTTTAAGTCATCCACTTCCCTGTAGTGATAATTCCTGAAAGACCATGTTTGGATACTATCAATCCACTCGGCACGATCAGCAAATAATTTAAAGGTTAGCTGACCATCTGAAATTCTTTCAAGTGTAAATTTATAACCAACATTGATTCTCTCATTGAAAGATTCCATATATACAAATTCTCCAGGTCGTATTTGAAGGTGTATATTTCTTTCGCGAAACTGGCTTTGTCTGCGAAAGTATTGTTCCTCAAATTCTATTCTTTTGCGATTTGCCTCCGGAATCAAAAAATTAGATAAATAAACTGAAACAAAAGCAAGAAAAATCGCGGAAATAAAATAAGGAACAAGCATACGCTTAAAACTTATTCCTGCATTGAGAATGGCAATGATTTCAGTATTGAATGCCATTCGTGAAGTGAAATAAATAACCGCAATAAAAGTAAAAAGCGGACTGAAGAGATTGGCAAAATAAGGGATAAAATTCAAATAATAAACGAAAAGGATTTCATTGAGCGGAGCCTGGTTTTCAATAAAGTTATCTATTCGCTCGGATAAATCAAATATAATTACTATGAGCAGGATCAATGTTATGGCATAAAAGAACGTTCCAAGAAATTTACGGATAATATACCAGTCCAGTTTTTTCAGATTCATTTGCAATATTTATGATGGAAATGTTGCTGAAAATATAAATAATGCTCTCAGCAGAATCAGTCAATAATGTTATTTGTTGTTTTTACAAAACGTAAAATTAATACTTTTCGTGTTCATTCAATTCGAGGGTAAACTGCCATTTTATAACCTTTTAGATAGTTTGCCAACCATTTTGTTCTTCCAGCTTGAAAAAGTTCCATTCTTGATCTGCTCCCTTGCCTGGTCTACCAACCAGATATAAAATCCCAGATTATGCATAGTTGCAATTATGGAAGCAAGAATTTCATTGGATATAAACAGATGTCGTAAATAGCCTTTTGAATACATTGTGTCAGCAAAGGTGTAACCTGCAGAATCGATAGCTGAAAAATCATCTTCCCATTTCTTATTTCTCATATTCAAGATCCCCTCACTGGTAAATATCATACCATTACGGGCATTTCTTGTGGGCATAACACAATCAAACATATCTATACCATGAGCAATGCTTTCCAGTATATTTACCGGAGTGCCAACACCCATGAGATACCTTGGTTTATCTTTGGGTAAAAAGGAGCACACCAGTTCGGTCATTTCATACATGATATCTGCCGGTTCTCCCACAGAGAGTCCTCCAATGGCATTTCCCTCACGATTACATGAAGCCACAAATTCAGCAGATTGTTTTCTAAGATCTTTATAAACGCTTCCCTGAACTATAGGGAAAAGTGTCTGGTTGTAACCATAATGACCTTCTGAATTGTCAAAATGTTCACAACATCTTTTTAGCCAACGATGTGTAAGGTGCATGGAGCTTTCTGCATAGTTATATTCACATGGATAGGGAGTGCATTCATCAAATGCCATTATAATGTCGCCACCAATAATACGCTGAATATCCATTACACCTTCGGGGCTAAACATGTGCCTGGAACCGTCAATATGAGACTGGAAAACCACCCCATCTTCATTCATTTTTCTGCGATGTGCGAGTGAATATACCTGGTAACCACCACTGTCGGTGAGTATGGGTTTGTCCCAGGCATTGAATTTATGAATGCCACCGGCTTTTTTAAGTATTTCAAGGCCAGGCCGTAAATAAAGATGATAAGTATTACCGAGAATTATTTCTGCCTTTACCTGCTCAAGTAAATCTTTGTTATGTATAGCTTTTACTGTACCTGCAGTGCCCACCGGCATAAAAACCGGGGTATGTATTTTTCCATGATCAGTAATAATTACTCCGCTTCTTGCGTTGCTTGACTTATCATTATGTTTAATCTGAAATTGCATGAAATACCCGGTTTTTAAAAATTTTCCAAAGATAGTTGATATATCTTAAGATTGGGTAATTTTGCAGCTTTCAAACCATCTGTAACTGATATGTTAAATTATACTGAATTATTGGAGAAAAATGAGTGGATCAGCCTGTCTGTGCTGATTTTTTTTACGATTGTTATTCTGTTTAATTATTTGTGGTATTACAGCCGTTTAGCTTTCGGGTCGCAAAAAAAGATTAAACAGGATGATTCTTTAAAGCAACCGGTATCGGTAGTTATTTGTGCAAGAAATGAATATGACAACCTGGAAAAGAATCTTCCGCTTATTCTGGAGCAGGACTATCCTATATTTGAAGTTATTTTGGTAAATGACTTTTCAGAAGACGAAAGCTATTTTTTATTAAAATCACTCAGTGAAAAATATAACTATCTCAAAGTTGTGAACCTGCGGGAAAATGTTAACTTTTTTGAAGGTAAAAAACTGGCCCTTGCCGTTGGTATTAAATCTGCCAGGTACGAAAATATTCTGCTTACAGATGCAGATTGTAAACCCGCAGGAAGAAACTGGATTAAAAGTATGATGGCTGCCTTTGATGAAAAGACAGAGATAGTTCTTGGTTATGGTCCTTACAGTAAAACTAAAGGTTTACTTGATAAGCTGATTCGATTTGATACAATTACTATTGCCATGCAATATTTGGGATATGCTCTTGCAGGAAAACCTTACATGGGAGTGGGCAGAAATCTGGCTTACAAAAAAGATTTGTTTTTTAAATCAGGAGGATTTACTTCCCATTATAAAATCAGCTCTGGCGATGATGATCTGTTTATAAACAAGGCAGCCAATAAGCGTAATACAAGAGTTGCAATCGATCCGGAAAGCTTTACCATTTCCGAACCCAAAAGAACCTTTTCAGGCTGGTTTAAGCAGAAGAAGAGGCATCTTTCTACGGGCAAATATTATAAAATAAGTGATAAGTTAAGATTGGGGTTACTGGCCCTTTCCAATACTATGTTTTACATTACACTGATTGTATTTTTGGCAATTGCTCAATCCTCATTATCTTTATACGTTGCATTGGCTGTATTTTTGGTAAAGTTATTAACACAGCTGTTGATTTTTTATTATGCAGGTAAAAAACTTAAAGAAGCGAAATTATTTCTATATTCGCCAATACTTGATGTGATTTTTGCATTTTTAAACCCTGTTTTTGCAATTTCAAATCTATTTTACAGGAAAAATAAATGGAAGTAAACCCCAATCTCACTGAAAAGGCACAAAGAGATTTTGAGTTGGTAAAGCAAGCTGTTGAACACGGCAACCAGATGGCATTTACTGAGCTCATGGGGCTTTACCGCGATACCATTTATTTTATGCTTGTAAAAATGACAGGAAATGTTGATGATGCTGAAGATTTAACTCTTGAAGCATTTGGCAAGGCTTTCAAAAACCTTTCGCAATACACCCCCGATTATGCCTTCAGCACCTGGTTGTTTAAAATAGCATCAAATAATTGTATTGATTTCATGCGCAAGAAGAAGAAAAATGTTCTTGCCAATGACAATTATGACGATGTAAATGAATCATACCATGTAAAAAGTATGGCTTCTGAAGGTCTTGACCCGGAAGAGAACCTTATCAAATCACAAAAAATTGAACTCATGCGAAAGGTTGTCGAAAAACTCAAGCCACGTTATAAAAAGCTCATTCAGTTAAGGTATTTTGATGAATACTCTTACGAAGAAATCTGCGAAGAGCTTGACCTGCCGTTGGGTACTGTAAAGGCTCAATTGTTCAGGGCCAGGGAGTTCCTGTTTAATATACTCAAAGATAACCAGGAACGGTTTTAACCTGATTGCTGCAAAAATTCCTTATACATCCGGTAAAGTATCCTAATTCTTTATTCAGGTATCAATCTTATAAATAAACCGGGAGATTCTGTCAGCACATACAAATATCCATCCGGGCCTTGTCTTATTGCCCGGAAGCGGGCGAATCCCTGCAATAGTTTTTCAGTATGCACTACTTGTCTGCCTTCAATCACAACCCTGTGAATATGCTGACCGGCAAGTGCACCTACCATAAGGTCTCCCTGCCATTCCGGATATAAGTCACTGGTTACTATGTCTAATCCGCAAGGGGCAATGGAAGGAGTCCAGTGTAAAATGGGGTCAACCATTCCGGGTAATGTGGTATCAGGCGTAATCACGGTACCGTTATAGTTAATTCCATGTGTGGCAAGTGGCCATCCGTAATTTTCGCCTTTAAAAACAACATTTATTTCATCGCCACCTCTTGGGCCATGCTCATGGGTCCAAAGATCTCCGGTTTCAGGATGAAAGACCATTCCCTGAATGTTTCTGTGGCCGTAGGACCAGATTTCGGGCATTGCTCCCGGTTCATTAACAAATGGATTATCAGGTGGTACTGAACCATCGTCAAACAACCTTAATACAGTACCATTATGATTGTCAAGTTGTTGAGCGGTATTCATTATACCCCTGTCTCCAATAGTGGTAAACAAATAATTGTTTTCGTCAAAAACAATACGGCTGCCAAAGTGTGCTCCACCAGAAGAATAGGGTTGTCCCTGAAATATTTTTTCAAAATCAACCAGTTGATTTCCCTGCAATCGGCCCCTGCCTATGGCAGTATTACCACCTCCCTGGCCGGGAGAAGCATATGCAAAATATAACCATCCGTTTTCTTCATAATCGGGGTGCATTATCACATCCAGTAATCCTCCCTGCCCATGAGCCCATATTTCAGGCATTCCAGGTACCGGCTCATTAAGTAATTGTCCATTTTCCCAGATACGTAATCTGCCGGGTCGCTCAACTATAAGAATCTGCCCATTGGGCAAAAATTCCATACCCCATGGATTTTGAAGGCCTGTTGCAAGAGTATCAATTGTAAAATTCAAGTCACCCATTTGCAATTCATTTTTATCTGATGAACTGCATGATATGAATGCAAAAGAAATTATTAAGAAGCCAAAAATAGTTTTTCTAAATTTCATAATTTATTTTTTTTATTTCCAAACCATAAAGTTAACAGCCTGAAGCGGGTAATTCACTGTTTCAGGCTTTAAATGTTGGTTAAATTATGTTAATAAGCTATTTCTCAGATTTTAATCCCGAGATGATTTCCTGGAGTAGTTGCAATTTAAGTGCCCCGTTCACTAAACCAATATACATGTATTCAATGCATTTTGCCATTATATTGAAAAGCTATTCAAAGAATTGAGGACTATAAAGCTCATCTGAAAAGCCCATGATTGTAATTGATGCTTGCTAATAAATTTTATTTTGCTTGTAATATTCAATTACTTTTGTGCAGAGGTTTACATAAAAAGTCTGACAAATCAACAAAAATGTGGTTGTGTTGTTTAATTATAAGTAACAGTATTTAAATGAAAATTACAGCAGTATACCCAACTGCTGCAATTACAAGGAAAACAATCAAATGGAAATCAAGAGAATTTTTGACCTTTTGGGAAGGTTCAAGGCATTGCCCGATACGGTAGGCCGGTTCAAACTTGCCGGCGTTGAAAATGGCAAATGGAGAGAATACGATACCAGTGAATATAATGATTCAGTCTGGAATGTTAGTATGGGCTTATTGGCTATGGGAATGAAACCGGGCGAAAAAATAGCTACAATCACCAATAATCGTCCTGAATGGAATTTTATGGAAATGGGCATTGCTATGGCCGGCATGGTGCATGTTCCTGTGCATCCCACTTTATCTGAGGAGGAGTTTACTTACATTTTAAATCATTCCGAATCTTCATTGGTTATTGTTTCTGATACCAGTCTTTATAAAAAAATTAAGAGCATATCTGAAAAACTCGTTTTTACAAAGAAAATCCTCACATTCAATAAGGTAGAAGATGCTGAAAACTGGACTGTGATTACGGATGCAGGTAAAAAACAAGCTATCACATATTATGATGAGGTAATGCGCATACGTGAGAATATAACTGAAAACGATCTGCTTACAATCATTTATACCTCAGGAACCACAGGTTTACCCAAGGGAGTAATGTTATCTCATAAGAATTTGCTGAGTAATGCAATTGCAAGCGCTCAGGTCCAACACCTGAACCATAATCATAAAGCTTTGAGCTTTCTGCCTTTGTCGCATGTTTTTGAGCATATGGTAAATTATATGTACCATTATCTGGGTATAAGCATTTATTACGCAGAAAGCATCAACACAATAGCCAGGGATATAAAAGACCTTCAGGTAGATGGTTTCATAGCTGTTCCGCGTCTGCTGGAGTCAATTTACGACAAGATTATTCAAAAAGCAAGGAAACTTAGCCCTGTAAAGCGATATATTTTCCTGCAATCTCTGAAGCTGGCCGAAAGTTTTACTCCTTACAAAAAGCATTCACTTTCTTTCCGAATACGGCATTATCTCGCAGACAAGCTTGTTTTCAGCAAATGGCGCGATGCACTCAGCAAGAATATTACTTTCATTGGGTGCGGTGGTTCGGCATTACAGCCCAGGCTTGCCCGAATTTTCTGGGCAGCAGGTTTGCCTGTCTATGAGGGTTATGGGCTTACTGAAACATCTCCGGTTGTTGCTGTAAATTATTCTCAACCTGGATTTGTAATGCCTGGAACAGTTGGTAAAATCTTAAAGGATGTAGAGGTAAAAATTGCTGATGATGGCGAAATACTCATTAAAAGCCCCGGATTGATGATGGGTTATTATAAAGACCCTGAAGGTACTGCTGATGTTATTGATAAAGATGGATGGTTTCATAGTGGTGATATTGGTGAATTTGCCCCTGAGGGATTTCTGAAAATCACCGACAGGAAAAAGGAAATCTTCAAAATGTCCAATGGAAAATATGTTGCGCCACAGCAAATAGAAAACAAACTCAAAGAGAGCTTTTACATACAACAATTAATGGTTGTAGGGGAAAATCAGAAATATCCGGCAGCTATTATCAGTCCCAATTTCCAGGAACTGGCTCTTTGGTGCCGAAAAAAGAAAATTCAGTTTCAGGATAATACCGAACTTATCAAAAACTCACAGGTTATTAAGCATTTTCAGGAAGAAATCCGAAAGTTCAATAAAAAACTAGGTGAAAATGACCAGGTAAAAAAGATTATACTTATTGCCGATGAATGGAGTCCTATTACCGGTGAGCTTTCTTCAAGCCTGAAGCTTAAAAGACAATTTATCATTCAAAAATATAAAGACCTTGTAGAAGCAATCTACAACTCAAAAGCTGAACCAATTCCTGTCGAGAACTCTGATAAGGAAAACAATAAGTTTTAATAAAATTCTGAAAACCCCGATTGTAAAGAGGCTGTCTCAGAAGTCCGCTTATTTGATTTTCATCACTTTTAACCCCTTACCCCTAAAGGGGAAAGTGCTGAAAATCATACTCCCTTTAGGGAAGGGGTAACCTGATTTTCAAAAAATCACTCTGATTCAGGCTTTTGAGACAACCTCTTTTTTCTTGCATATTCCCATGTTTTAATGATTTTATAAGAGAAAAGAAGATTCTTCAATACTAATTTTCCTTATAAATAGGGATTGTGCATAATAAATGCACGTCTTAATTTTGTATCGCTATTATTGTTAATTCCAAAACAAAAAATACACCCATAAGAATCGCCTAATCTTAATATTTATACAATACTCTGATTGAGCGGCAGATTTTGGGTGTTTTTTAGAAAAAAATTTAGCATTTTAATACCCATTAGCATATTAAATTAATACATTTTATTCTTTTCTAAACATTAAAATCCATGAAAAATAGTTTCCGGAAACTCAAATTTGCCACATTGGGAATATTGATTTCTTTTCAGGTCAACGCAGGGGAGCTTATGCGCAATATATCCGGGCAGGTAAAAAGTGAGGGAGCTGTTGTTCCTTTTGTGGCAGTTTATATCAAAGGTAGCCCACAGGGCACAACTACTGATGAAAAGGGTATCTTTCATATTTCAATTCCTTACAATCAGGATGTTAGCTTGAATATAAAAGGAATTGGATACAAAACCACCTCTTACAATTTATCTTATGCTGACAATAAGGATTTTTTTACTATTGAAATTGAACCTGAAATTCAATTGCTTCAGCAGGTAGTTGTTTCCGGAAGCAGGGTAGGAGTATTGCGATACCTGCCTGGCTCAGTTGCCATAGTAAGAAATGACGACCTGAGAAAAGCACAACCCATTAGTGGTAATGAGATACTCAGAAGTATTCCTGGTGTGCATGTGGTAGAGGAGGAGGGTGCTGGTCTGAGAGCAAATATAGGCATCAGGGGACTGGATCCTGACAAAAGCCGCAATGTGCTTATTCTTGAAGATGGAATTCCGGTTGCACTTGCACCTTATGGAGAACCTGAAATGTACTTTACTCCCAATATAGATCGCATGAGTGGAATTGAGATCCTGAAGGGAAATGGATCTATACTTTTTGGTCCCCAAACCATCGGTGGTGTAATAAACTACATTACAGCAGATCCTCCACAGGAGTCAACCGGAAACATTTCTTTCAGGGGAGGTGATTTAGGTTATTTTAATTCAAGGATTACCCATGGTAATACATTAAACAGAACCGGGTATTATATTGATTTTACCCGTAAACAGGCAGAAAATTTTGGACCTACGCAGTTTTTGCTCCATGACTTAAATACAAAACTGCAAACTGACTTATCACCTATCTCTCAATTAGGATTCAAACTGAGTATTTATGATGAAGTTTCCAATTCAACTTATGTTGGCCTTACACAACCCATGTATGAAGCAGGGAGCATGGATGATCTGAGAATTGCACCCGATGATATTCTGAAGATTAGGAGATATGCTGCGAGCATAAATCATAAATACCAGTTGGCCGATGGTTTCCAGCTTAATACCACTGCTTTTGCTTATACCACCACCCGAAACTGGAACAGGCAGGATTTTACTTATTCTTCTTCGGCTTCCAATCTTACCGGACAAATGCATGGTTTCCCTGATAATAGAGATGGTGCCATTTTTATGAGAAATTCCACAGGTCAGCGAAACAGGCAATTTGAAGTAGCAGGTATTGAACCCAGGCTTCATTATAAATATAATATTGGCAGCACCAATGCTTATATGGATGCAGGTTTGCGTTATCTCTATGAAAGGGCCTTTGAACAAAGAGTTAACGGTACATCGGCCGGTGTAATGTCAGGCGATTTGCGTGATGATGAAATAAGAACAGGTAATGCTTTTAGCACATATCTGCAGAATAAATTTATGATTAATACACAACTTTCTTTTACGGCCGGGCTAAGAAGTGAGCTCATTGGTTATGAAAGGGAAATTATGAGACGTAACTTCAAAGATACTTTAATAGTTGCTCAAAGCTCTGTATTTGAGATTATTCCGGGAGCTGGTTTAAATTATAACTTCACTGATAATCTGGGTATTTTCGCCGGTATTCACAGGGGCTTTGCACCTCCCAGAACCAAAGATGCCATTAGTAATGAGGGTGCTGACCTGCAACTTGAGGCAGAGAAAAGCTGGAATATGGAAATGGGTATTAGAGGAAACCTTCGTGCTGTAGAATTCGAACTCACCGCTTTTCACATGGACTTTTCAAACCAGGTTATACCGGTATCAGAATCATCAGGTGGCGCAGGTACAGGTTATATAAATGGAGGTAAAACAGTGCATACAGGTTTGGAAACATCCTTTTTACTGCCTTTTGGCCATATATTGCCAGAAAACTGGAATGCAGGGTTTTTATGGAACGCAACATGGGTAAATGCAAAATTCTCAGGCGACCGTTATGTTTTGTTTAAATCATCTTTAAACTCTGAAAATGAAAATGTTTATCAAAACGTTAAAGGTAACAGAACCCCTTACTCACCATCATTGAGTTTTTCAGGAGCATTTCAATTGGAAACACCATTTGGGTTAGGTTTTAGAATATCAGGAAATTATGTGGGAAGTCAATATACCGATGTGCTAAATACTGAAAATGTTTATGATTGGATAAATATCAATGCCCAGGATACGGATTACAGATATGCACAGGCAACAGCCAATGGCAGAATTGGAAAACTGGATCCCTATTTTGTCACAAACATGCACATTTGGTATCGATTAGGGGGAAGTGGTCTGGAATTCAGCCTGAGCATTAAAAACCTTACAAATGAAAGATACATTGCTTCGCGCAGACCACAGGGAATAAGAGTTGGACTGCCCCGTTTTATTTCTGCAGGAATATCCTATGGTTTTTAAAAAAAACTCTTTGTTTTATTTAACAGCTGCCTTCAGGGATTCAATGAACCCTGAAGGCAATTTTACTTATATTTGCCGCTGCCTATGACTAAGAATCATTTCAATATTTATCATTAATTATGAACTGGAGACGAATAAATCGTGCTTTACACAGGGACATCGGTTACTTTTTCTTTGGCATGTGTATCATTTATGGCGTATCAGGTATTGCCCTAAATCACCGCCACCAGTGGAATCCAAACTATATTATCAAACAGGAATCTTTTCAGATTTCATTGCCATCAGAGATTCAGGAAGAAAGGTTATTGATTGATAATATCCTTAAAGAATTAAATGAGAAAGGTAGCTACCGGACACATCTTATCAGTGGTTATAATATGCGTATTTTTATTGATGGGGGAACTATCAATATAAACCTTCAGGATGGCTCTGGTAATATGGAAACCATAAGAAAGAGACCTGTTTTTCATCAAATTAACTTCCTGCATTACAATACTCCCCGAAAGCTATGGACATGGTTCTCGGATATGTTTGCCGCAGGATTGATAATTCTTGCTATTACCGGGCTGTTTGTGCTAAAAGGCAAAAACAGTTTTTCCCGGAGAGGTGTATATTTTGTTGTTACAGGAATTCTCATTCCTGTACTTCTGCTTTACCTGTATCTTAATTCCTGATATTATTTTTTCCTTTTAACAGATTGAGGACCAATCATATTCTCAGGCTTCAATACCTCTTCGAGCTCCTCTTTGGATAAGAGTTGCTTTTCCAGAACCAGTTCATATACGCCTTTATTCTGCTGTAATGCTTCCTTTGCAAGGATTGTGCAGGTTTCATAGCCCAGCAGAGGGTTTAAAGCCGTAACCAACCCTATGCTGTTCATTACCATTGAGCGGCAATGTTCTTCATTAGCTGTAATACCGCTGATACATCTGTGAAGCAGGGTAGTCATGCCATTTTTGAGCATTTCAATGGATTCAAAAAGACTCTGCACCATGATAGGCTCCATTACATTGAGCTCAAGTTGACCCGCTTCTGCTGCCAGAGTTACGGTAAGGTCATTCCCAATTACCTTAAAAGCAATCTGATTTACTACTTCAGGAATTACAGGATTAACCTTTCCGGGCATTATGGAAGAACCCGGTTGCATGGGTGGTAGATTTATTTCGTTGATACCCGCTCGTGGCCCCGAAGAAAGTAAACGGAGGTCATTGCATATTTTGGATAATTTTACTGCCAGTCGTTTTACGCTTGCCGAGTACATTACAAAAGCTCCCGTATCCTGGGTGGCCTCCACAAGGTTGCTGGCTAATCTTATATTCAAGCCGGTTATTTTCCGGAGATGTTTTATAACCTTTTCGCTGTATTGAGGTGCTGCATTTATTCCGGTGCCAATAGCCGTACCACCCATATTCACTTCTTTGAGTAACAATGAATTGCTATTTAATCTTTCAATTTCTTCTTCAAGGGTGGTGGCATAAGCCCCAAAAGTTTGACCCAGTGTCATAGGTACTGCATCCTGAAGCTGGGTGCGACCCATTTTGATTACACCTGCAAATTCAGTTTCTTTTTCTTTAATACCGTCAATGAGCATTTGCAGGACTTCCACGAGTTTTACATTGCTGGCAATCAGAGCAATTTTAAACGCAGTAGGATATGCATCATTGGTAGATTGCGACATGTTGACATGTGTATTGGGATGGCAGTATTTATATTCTCCCTTTTCATATCCCATCAGTTCCAATGCACGGTTAGCAATCACCTCATTGGCATTCATGTTGGTTGAAGTACCGGCACCACCTTGTATCATATCTATCACGAAATGATGATGATACTTGCCATTGATGATTTCATGACAGGCTCTGATTATTGCGTTTGCGACTTCCTCAGAAAGTAATCCCAATTCATGGTTGGTAAGGGCAGATGCCATTTTTACCTGAGCAAGGGCAACAATAAGTTCAGGATAAAAATTGAGTGTAACCCCGCTCATTGTGAAGTTTTCTATTCCACGCAATGTCTGTATACCATAATATACCTCAGCGGGAACTTCGCGTGTACCTAATAAATCCTTTTCCGTACGTGTGCGCCCTGATTCGTATTGTGCTCCTACATTTACTATTTTCGAATTGCTTTGGCGCATTCTGCGCGATATCACCTTTGATATTTGCTTAAATATCTTAAGTGCAATGGCAGTTTCCGTATCAAATAAATGCGTAAACCCCTCTTTCGATATGCACAGGACTTTTGTCTTTTTTAATGCGCGTGCTGTGGTAGAGTGGGGGGTATCAGCCATAATAGTCCCTTCGCCCAAAAAGTCGTAGGTGCCAAAGTAGCTTAAACGCTTTTCTTCACCAAAGGGAGTTTTTTTGAAAAGTTCTACCTCACCCTCATAAATCAGAAAAAGAAACTTGTTTCGGGGGCTGTTTTCCTGAAAAAGGTAGGCCCTGGGATTATAAGTCTTTTCCTGAACTTCTTTCATTACCACATCCAGTTCTTTTTCTCCGAGTTCGCGAAAAAGCTCTACCTTTTTCAAAAACTTCCTGACATTTGCATTTTGCATCATCTATGAAATTATTCTGAGTTTATAATATCTGTTCGAAAGGTAATTGTAGTCCTAAAATGGCAGATCTTCATCAGGGTTTTCAGGCTCTGGATCCCAGGGAGGTGCACTTTCAGCTTCACCCAGGCCGGGCAGGTCGCTTCCTTCAACAGATTCTTTATTTTCTGATTCAAGTTGCCACACCTTAACATCAGTATACCAGTTTCCGTTATATTCTCTGCTTTCAATATTTACTTTTACAGTTAATATATCTCCGGGTTTAATTGATGAGAGATCCGCTTTGTCATTCCAGTTACTGATACAGATTTTTTTGGGAAACTGTTCATCTGTTTCAATGACAAAATCCTGCTTCTTCCAATCTCCTCGTGAGGATTTTCCGGTTTTGGGTTCAAGAATTTCTATGAGTCTGCCTTTTATTTCCATATTGTATTTTGAATTTTAAGAAAATGACTTACAAATTTAATTTTATGTGTTTGTCATTATCAGATTAATAATTATTCGGCAAAACTAGTCTGAAAAAGGTTTTCCTCAAAACGATGAAGTGGATTTTTCTTAACATTTTTCAGTTTATCCGAACAAAACAATAATTTTAAGTCAGAAGGGTTTATAATAATGTTTTAAAATATCTTATTTGCCATGATCCCTTCTCATAAAAGTTTAAAGCATCAACAAAATATTGTTTATTTCACTTGCCTGTTTGCAAGTATGTTGATAACCGGCATATTAAGCGCCCAGGAAAATGAACAAATACATTTACAGGATTTTGATGGTTTTACCAATGCTGAATATGCCGTTTATCTTCAAAATGACGGTTGGCCGGTTGAAGAGCTAAATACTGCATCAGATGTAGCTTACCTGACAGACGATGAAAAGAACCTTATACTTGCCATGAACCTCATAAGATACAATCCGCCAAGGTACGCTGAATTATATATTTATCCGCTTATCAGATATTTTGATGGGACTCTTCTTCGTTTCCCGGGAAGAATTCCTCTGCGAACCCAGGAGGGAACCTCGGCTGTGAAAGAATTGTATAATGAGCTAAAAAAAGCAAGTCCATTACCTGTATTTAACCCATCACCTGGTATGAGCCGTGCCGCTTCAGATCATGCCCGATACATGAAAAACCGTGGTACAGCCAGCCATGAGGGAAGGGGAGGTATGGGTGCCAGACTTTCAAGACATGGCCAGTGGCATGGAGCCATTGCCGAAAACCTGCACTGGGGAGCATCAAATGCTCATGACGCCATTATCAGCCTTATGGTAGATGATGGTGTAAAAAACCGCGGACACAGAATCAACATGATGGACCCCGAATACAGGTATGTAGGAGTAGCTATTCAAGAGCATCCCCGGTTCAGAATGTCATACATTATAAAATACGCAATAGGGTTTACAGATAAATAAGTATTCTGGAAACCCTGTTAAATCTGTTTAAGCTGGAAACTCAGGATTCCGTCGCTTGATGAAGATAGATGCTATCAATCCTGTTATAAACGCAACCAGCACATTACCAAAAATGCTGAAAAAAGAAATTATTAAGGGTGTTTGTAAACGTTCCTGCATTCTAATCATTCTATCAATTTCAGCATCCGTGGCATTTGGATTAAAGCGTAACAAAGTTTCATAAGCTCCTTCAATGGCCTGTTCTTTCATTAATTGCATTACATCGGGTGCAAGAATTGCCAGAAATATATAGTTGTAAACTGCGATGACCAGACTTGCTATCAGACCTGTGAGGACTATAAATCCGAGCGACTGGCCATAGCTTATGTATCCACCCATTGAATCTTTCCGGTAACTAATAGCCGCGTAAACCAGGCCGGCAATCAAAACTACAATGGCAATGTAAGATTGAACAGAACTGGTTGCTTGTCCTAAAAGATAAAAGACAAGACTAATTACTATTATTGGAACTGCGATTATCAGACCGGAATTCAGGGCAGGTTTAAACATTCCTTCTTCCTTAACATTCATTTTAGTTTCTTCCATGATTATAACTTTTTCTCAATAATTGGTTTTGAATTGAAGTTAATTCTTTTAACAAATATAAAATGAAAATATTAAAATTTGGTTGAAATGCTGTTTTACTTTTTTTTTAATTCTTGAAAAAGAGACCGGAATAAATTCTTTCATGCTCTTGTGCCCTCCATATTTTTTTTATACTTTTGCACCCGTGAGTCTGGTACGACCAGCTCCTGCTGAACTCCCCCAGGACCGGAAGGTAGCAAGGGTAGGCGGTCGTAGCGGTGCGATATCAGGCTCACTTTTTCTATTGAAAATATTCATTTTAAATATATTCTGATGAAATTTTTTATTGACACAGCCAATCTTGATCATATAAATGAAGCCAACGATCTGGGAATTCTTGACGGTGTTACCACCAATCCCTCCCTTATGGCAAAAGAAGGAATTAAAGGCAAAGACAGAATAATGCAACATTACATTGACATTTGCAATATTGTGGACGGTGATGTAAGCGCAGAAGTGATTGCAACTGACTTTGATGGTATGATCCGGGAAGGGGAGGAACTTGCAGAACTTCATTCCAATATTGTAGTGAAGATTCCTATGATAAAAGATGGCGTCAAGGCTCTCAAATATCTTTCAGGAAAAGGAATTAAAACCAATTGCACTCTGGTATTTTCAGCCGGACAATCCATACTGGCAGCTAAAGCCGGTGCAACATATGTTTCCCCTTTTATTGGACGGCTTGATGATATTGTGTATGATGGAGTTGAACTTATTGAACAGATAGCCAATATTTATGCAATACATGGTTTTGAAACAGAAGTACTTGCAGCAAGTATTCGCAGCAGCCTGCATATTGTTAAATGTGCGGAAGCGGGTGCTGATGTGGTAACTTGCCCCCTTGAATCTATTTTGGGGTTGCTCAAACATCCACTTACCGATATTGGACTTGAAAAGTTTTTGGCCGACCACAACAAATAAGAAACAGTATCCTTTCCATTATAAAAACAACCACCTGAACATATTGAATAAAATTATGTTCGGGTGGTTTTTTATTTTTAAATTCGTACTCTCAAAAGCATTCTTTCAGGCTGTTTTATAAAATAACTTTTGGAACAAAGATTAGCTTAAATTGTTATGATGATGGAATAAATCCGTAATTTATTAAAAAGATTGAAGTTATTTTATAAGGCACTTAATCTATTCTCATAATCTCACTACAGATGAATAAAATATTTTTCACATGCTTATTTGCGCTTATTGCATTCACAACACTTGCAATGGAGCGGGACGACAGAATCAGTCGACTACTGGAAGAAAATCCCGATAAGGAATTTCTCATCTATAAATTTGACATTAAAGAAAATATAGCAGCTCCGGCTCTGCGCAGAACGCAACGTGCATTTATGGCCGCCGACACCCTGAATGCTGATGTTATCTTCATTCACATGAATACTTACGGCGGACAGGTTGATGTTGCCGACTCCATTCGTACAAGAATTCTTCAATCGCGTATACCTGTTATGGTATTTATTGATAACAATGCAGCCTCGGCCGGTGCATTGATCTCTATAGCCACTGACAGGATATACATGCGACCGGGTTCAAATATCGGTGCAGCTACTGTTGTGGATCAAACCGGAGAGGTTGTCCCCGATAAGTTTCAGTCTTATATGCGCTCCATGATGCGCTCAACAGCCGAGGCCAGAGGACGTGACCAGGATATTGCACAGGCCATGGTTGACCCTTCCATCGAAATTGAAGGGGTAATTGAAGCCGGTAAAGTGCTAACATTTACAGCATCTGAAGCCATGCGATGGGGGTTTGCCGAAGGGATGGGTGAAAACATTGAAGAAATACTTGAAATCGCAGGATTCGAAAATTATACAATTATTGAGCAGGCTCTTACACCCATTGACAGGGTCATTAACTTCCTGATTCATCCCCTGGTTAGCGGAATACTTATCATGCTGATCCTCGGAGGGATTTATTTTGAACTGCAAACACCAGGGGTAGGCTTTCCAATTATGGCCGCCTTTACAGCTGCCATGTTTTATTTTGCACCATTGTACCTCGAAGGTTTGGCTACTCACTGGGAAATTATTCTCTTTGTAATAGGCCTGGTATTGATTGCTGTTGAAATATTTGCCCTGCCCGGCTTTGGCGTGGCAGGGATATTAGGAATTGTTTTTGTCATTTCAGGACTCGCTTTTGCTATGGTTGGCAATCAGGGACCGGATTTTACCGGTGTTCCTCTTTCAGATGTTGGAAGAGCATTTCTTATCGTTATAATAGCATTTTTTGTATCATTATCCTCCTCCATGTATCTTGGAGCAAAAGTGCTAACTTCAAGGGGCAGGCTGGGAAGCACTCTTGCTTTGAATACGATACAGGATACCACAGCAGGTTATTCATCTGCTAACGTGAAAATGAGAGATCTGATGGGTAAAACAGGTATTGCAACCACTATTCTCCGCCCCAGTGGAAAAGTGGAAATTGACGATGATATATATGATGCTACTGCACTCACCGGATTCATTGATAGAGGTGAAACAGTAAAAGTTGTTAAATACGAAACTTCACAGATTTTTGTCATAAAAGCTTAGATAAGATGTTTAAGAAAGAACAAATACTGCGCGGTAAAACCTGCTTTGAAATTACAAAGGGTGATATAGTAAAACAAAATGACATGGATGCCATTGTAAATGCAGCAAATGCATTTTTACGCATCGGTGGAGGAGTAGCAGGGGTTATCCACAAAGCAGCCGGTCCTGATTTGGAAAACGAAGCAATGAAAAAAGGACCCATAAAACCCGGAGAGGCTGTAATTACAAAAGCTTACAACCTCCCCAATAAGCATGTTATACATGTGTTAGGGCCTGTTTATGACAGAGACATTCCACATGACCAATTGCTGGCCAAATGTTATATCAATGCATTGAAATTGTGCGAAGAATATAATTTAAAAAGTATCGCTTTCCCCGCAGTGTCAACCGGAGTATTTGGATATCCTGTTGAAGAGGCTGCCCCCGTTGCCGTTCAGACAATTTACAAAGAAATGCAAAATTTAAAAAGTCTGAAAAGAATCAGATTGGTTATATGGTCTGATAAAGATTATGATGAACATGTTAAAGCCTTAAAAAAACTTTAATTCATAAAACCGGTAAAAATATCCTCATGTACACTTATCAAGAGGTTTCACCATTGTATACCGATTTGTATCAGCTTACAATGGCACAAGCTTATTTTAAAACAGGAATGCACGAAGAGCATGCCTCTTTTGATTATTTTTTCAGAAAACTTCCCTTTAAAGGGGGCTATGTTGTATTTGCAGGTTTACAGGACTTTCTGGAACTTACTGAAAATTTACGTTTTACGGATCGTGATCTGGACTATTTACTTGAATCTGGCTTCGATAAAGATTTTGTCAATCATCTGAAATCATTCACATTTAAAGGCGATATTATTTCTGTGCGAGAGGGCGATGTTGTTTTTCCTTTCGAACCGGTAGTCAGGGTAGAAGGTAGCTTATTGGAAACCCAGCTTGTTGAAACATTGCTACTCAATGTTTTGAACTTTCAATCCCTCATTGCCACCAAAGCAAGCAGGATAAGATTTGCAGGAGGTAACCGCACATTAAGCGATTTTGGGCTTCGCCGGGCACAGTCATTTGGTGCTATACAAGCTTCGAGAGCCGCTATAATCGGTGGCTTTAACAGTACATCCAATGTGTTGGCAGCAAGAAATTACAGAATCCCCCATGCCGGCACAATGGCACATAGCTTTATCGAAAGCTTTGGGGATGAGATATCAGCGTTCCGGGCTTATGCCAAAACTTTTCCCAATAATGCCACTTTTCTTGTAGATACCTACAATACACTCATGAGTGGAATTCCTAACGCAATCAAAGTTGCCAAAGAAATGAGGGAAAAAGGGCACATGCTTAAAGCAATCAGACTAGATAGCGGCGACCTTGCTTATTTGTCAAAGAAAGCAAGGGAAATGCTGGATTATGACGGGTTTAATGAAGTTAAAATAATTGTTTCTAATCAGTTGGATGAATATGTTATAAGAAGTTTGATAGAACAAAAAGCACCTATCGATATTTTCGGAGTAGGTACCAATCTTATTACCGGAAAACCTGATGCAGCATTAGATGGCGTTTACAAGCTTGCGCACGTAAATAACAGAAATGTGCTTAAGATCTCAGATAACCTTCAAAAAACCACATTGCCCGGCAGGAAGAAAATATTGAGATATTTTGACCGAGAGGGATATTATTATGCTGATGCTGTTGTTATGATTGATGAAACAGATGTTAGTCGAATGATCGATCCTTTTGAAAAACTTAAAACTTTAAGTCTTGAAGGATTTAGGTGCGAAGAATTGATGTTTACGGCTATGAAAAAGGGTAAGATTACCGAAGTGGCAGAAAGTCCACAAAAAATAAATGAAAGGTTAAGAACACGCTTAAATCTGCTTCCTGCCGAGCACCAGAGATTTGATTTTCCGCACATTTACAAAGTGGGTATAAGTGAAAAAGTTCTTAAAATCAGAGATGATTTATTATTGAAATACAAATAAAATTTTGACCTGATCGCTACAAACCCAGATATATTAACTTAAAAACCAGGAAAAATGGATGCATTATTATTAGTAGACGTACAAAATGATTTTTTACCCGGAGGAGCTCTTGCCGTGCCTGAAGGAGATAAAATTATTCCTGTACTGAATCGTATAAGCAAAAAATTTCCTTTGGTAGTTGCAACCCAGGACTGGCATCCTCAGGATCATGGAAGTTTTGCTTCCAATCATCCCGGTAAAAATGAATTTGAACAAACCCAGCTTGGAGGATTAGACCAGATACTATGGCCAGACCATTGCGTGCAGGGTCAAAAAGGTGCGGATTTTTCTTCAGAGCTCGAAATGCATTTAGTTGAAGCCATTTTCCGTAAGGGAACAGACACGGGAATTGACTCATACAGCGGTTTTTTTGATAATGGTAAAAAGAAATCAACCGGGTTGGGTGATTACCTGAAGGGCAGGGGAGTTACCCGTGTTTTTATCGGGGGTTTAGCTGCAGACTTTTGTGTTGGTTTTACAACACTCGATTCTCTCGGACTGGGTTTTGATACGAATCTTATTGAAGATGCCACCAGGCCAATCGATAAGAAGGGTTGGGAGAACATGAAGAAAACTGTTCTTAAAAATGGAGGTAAAATAATTCTTTCAGAAGAAATTTCCGAATAAAACCTTCTGTGTTTCGCGAATTTAGAAATATCAACTAATCTGCTGGTCAGCCAAAAAATATAACCTGATTCAGAATATGCGTATCAGAAATCTAAAAGTCTCCAATTCCAGATTAACAGAAGGAAAATATTATCCTTTCCGGATTCTCAAAACCATGGAGTTGGGCGATGAATCCTTTTTTGTTATGCAGGATCCGATGGGTTACAAAGTATTGATGCCGGCACATTTTTATCCCCATTATGGCTTTGAGGCCGGACAAATAATTGAATGCAGGGTTGACAAAATCAATTGCAATGGGCGTATGTTTCTTGAACCTCTGCATCCCCGGTATAAGGAAAGTGAGGAATATTTTTTTGATGTTGAAAGCTCAGGTGTACGCATAAATATTCTGGATGAGCCCGAGTATTTTATAACGGTAAGAGATGTTTTTGGATTAAAATGGCCTGTGAAAGTTTATTCTCAAAAGTATCTGGAAGAAAATTCAGACATCGCTAAATGCAGACTCGAGCGCATTAAAAAAGGGAAATTGTTTCTAAGTCTTGCATCAGATAAACCCATACATGCCGGGCTTGAAACCGGCAAAACCTACACTTTTACAATTGTTAATGACCGTATAAATCCTCGTGATAAACTTTCCTATTTTGTTTTGCTAGATGGAAACAACAACAAACATTTGCTTACCAAAAAGTACTATACCCATTATGGCCTGAAAAAGGGGATGCAGATCAATTGCCGTGTAGATAAATTTACCAGTGAAGGTTTCTTTTTTCTTGAACCCGAAAATCCTTGGTATATTCAGGGAGAAGAATATGAATTTACGATAAGGGAAATTCAAAAACTACATTTTTCTGACGGATCGGTACAGGATGTCCTGGTATTGGAAGACCCTTATAGCGATGACATTAAAACCTTCATTGAACCTGAGCAGACCAAACTTCTCAGCAATAAAAAAAAGGTGAGGTGCAAAGTGGATAGAATCCGAAAAAGCCGGCTTGAACTTGAAATTATCTGAAAATAACCTCCTCTACAACTTTTGAATCAAATTCTATGTTTATCATTTTGATGATTTTTGTTCTTGCCATAGATAGTTCTTCACGCAGGGGAGCAGAACGCAAGTAAACAGTAAGAGTTTTGTTTTTATAAACCAGTTTTTCTGTGAGCCTGTTGATGTCACCTCCCATTATTTTCGCCCAGGATGCATGTATCCTTACTTCAACAATCTTTTCCTCAGTGTTTGATTGTTTCAACCACTGTTTGATAATTTCACCAAGGCTTTGTTCGTTGCTTTTTTGCATTCTTTCGTCCGGAAGATTTAATGTGCTCTAACCAAATTCCTTAATGGCTGCTATTTCACCATATACTATGTCAAAAATACGAGATTTTACTTTCAGTTTTTCCAGAATTTCAACAAGTCTTTCTGTATGCGTATCTGTTATGAAAACCTGTCCGAAATCATTTTCGCTCACCATTCGTACCAACAATTCAACCCGACGTGGATCCAGTTTATCAAATATATCATCGAATAAAAGAATGGGATTAAAGCCCTTTAATTGTTTTGTAAACTGAAACTGTGCCAGCTTCAGGGCAATTACATAGGATTTCTGTTGGCCCTGGCTGCCAAATTTTTTCATGGCTTGCCCGTTTAGCAAAAAAACCAGGTTATCCTTATGAATACCCGTAGTGGTATGTTGCAGAATCCGGTCTTTATTACGCGATTGTAAAAGCAATTCACCGGGATCGGATTCCTTTAACTGCGATTCATAATCGATATCAATACTCTCTGCTTTACCTGTAAGTTCATCATGATTTTTCTGAAAAACAGGTTTAAAACGTTCAAAAAAACTTTTTCTCTCCTCAAAAATATAGATACCGTTTATTTTTAATTGTTCATCCCATATTTCCAGACTCGCTTCATCAAAATATCTCTTTTCAGCAAAAGTTTTCAGCAATATATTCCGTTGAAGCAGGGCCTTATTATAATCAAGCAATCTGTGCAGGTATTCTTTATTATATTGGGCAATTACCCCATCCACAAATTTCCTTCTTTCATCACTGCCACCCTGAATAAGATGCACATCCCCGGGGTAAATCAAAACCAACGGATAGAATCCAATATGATCCGCTAAGCGGTCATACTCCTTTTTATTTCTTTTAAAAACTTTTCTTTGCCCCTTTTTAACAGCACAATAGAGTTCGTCTTTGTTTCCGTTTACTTTGTATTGTCCCTGAATAACAAAGAATTCTTCATCAAAAAGTATATTCTGTATATCAGAAGGATTACAAAAGCCTTTGCAAAATGAGAGATAATATATGGCATCCAGCAGATTGGTTTTACCTGATCCGTTGTTACCGGCAAAACAATTGATCCGCGAGAGAAAGTCAAGTTTTACCTCATGGTAGTTTTTAAAATTTAGTAATGTGAGGGATTGTAAATGCATAATTTATTCTGAAATGTCAAAGGTACAAAATAAGATTTACAGCTATGACGCATGATTCAGATAATCCTTTCCGACAGTGGAAAATATTTAATAAAACTTTAATGAATAAATTTCTTAAGGCATGAAGTTTTTTCTAAATTTGTTATCTGATGATCATAAAAAAAGTTGTTAAAAAAAGCATTTAATTAATTACTAACCAAAAAAAATATCATGAAAAAAATTACAATTTTAAACATTTTGCTGATAATATTTGCAGGTGCAATAAACAGCGCTGTTTTTTCACAAACACCAAAGGAAAACAATGATGTTGTGCAGGTACAAAATCTTGGCGAACTTCTGGAAATGGATTTTATTGACAATGACACTGTTTACGAGGTAACAGGAGAAGTAGTGCTTACCTACCAACAAAGTTTCCGAAATCACAAATACATCCAGGACGAAACCGGAGGAATCCTTATTGATGACAACCCTGGAGTTATTACCACCTCTTATAACCTTTATGATGGTATTACCGGTCTCACGGGTACCATAAGTATTTTTGGCAATATGCGTCAGTTTGTACCGGCTGAGGATCCGGGTGAAGCAACATCAGAGGATAATGAAGTAATACCACTGGAAATCAGTCTTTCAGAGTTTGTTGATAATTTTATGGATTACCAGTCAAGACTGGTAAAAGTATTGGATATAAGCTTTGTTGAACCTACCGGTAACTTTGCCAACGGTCAGGTATACGAAATTACTGATGGAGAGATAATAGCCGAATTCAGAACAACCTTCTTTGGTGAAGATTACATCGGAACACCCATTCCCGGAGGGCCATTTAATATTACAGGATTACCAAATTCACGGGCTGAAGGTGATTTTCTGACTGCACGTTTTCTTTCAGATTTTGAGTCACTGGCTACTTATGATATAACCTTTGATGTTATTGATGAAAACAATGACCCTGTTACAGATGCGGTAATTACCCTGGGAGATCAGACCAACGATGCCGGAGATTATCTGTTTGAAGAAGTACCCGGTGGTAGTCATCCCTTTACTATTGTAAAAGAAGGATATTTTACCCGTGAAGGAATGATCGCTGTTTCTGAAGATGCAACCATTACCGTGGTACTGGTAGAAATATCGCCCAATCTTGTAACTGAATTCCCATGGGAAGAAGACTTTGAAGGTGAAGAATTTCCTCCATTAACCTGGAGCCATTATGCATATGGTGACGGAGGCTGGGCATCAACTTCAACTGCCCATAGCGGAGAAAAAGCAGCTTTTCATGATTTCTTCGCAGATGAGGCAGACTCGTGGCTTGTATCGCCACAAATCCAGCTTCCTGAAGAAGAAAACATGCTGTTGAAATTCTTCCAGAGAAATGCTTTTATGACTGGCAGATATGATTACAGCGGAGTTAAAGTTTCTACGGGTAGTGGAAATCCTGAGCAAAATGAGTTTGTTGAAGTATATGAATCATCCACAGGAATTGCCAGTTATGCAGAACGCATTGTAAACCTTGGAGACTTTGCCGGAAAAGTTGTTTACATTGCATTTGTTTACCAGGGCGAAGATGCACATCAGTGGTTCATTGATGATATTGTAATTGAGCAGGCTCCTGAAGCTATCCTGGTAGACGATATTGCTTCATTAAGAGAACAGGAAGATGGTGATTTGGTTTACGAGGTTACCGGAGAGGTAGTTATAACACATGTGCAGCAGGCATATCGTGGACAGTTTTACATTCAGGATGAAACAGGAGCTATCATGATTGATGACGATGATGGTATAATTACTACTGAATACAATACTTATGAAGGTCTTACCAATATCAGGGGTAAACTTGATGTTTTTCAGAATATGCTGCAATTTGTCCCTGTTGAGGATTTTGGAGCCCCCAGTTCAACCGGGAACACTGTTGAGCCCATGGTGTTTACACTGGCTGACCTTAATGAGGACATGCAGGGTATGCTTGTACTTGTAAAAAACGTTTCATTTGACTTTGACCATCCTGATTTTCCTGATGACCCTAACTTTGCACATAACCGGTCTTATTTTATTTTTGATGACTCAGGTGAAGGGGTAATAAGAACGCCCAATTTCGCAGATTTGCTTGACTATTTCGGTACACCCATACCCACCGAACCCAAAGACCTTATTGGAGTATTACATCAGCGTTGGGAAGTAACCAGACTACAACCCAGGTCACTTGAAGATTTTCTTGAGCCAACAAGCATACAGGAAATTGAAGCTGCAGGCTTCAGCATGTTTCCCAATCCCGCGGTAACACAATTTACCATATCAGGAGAGCATACCATTGATTATGTGCGCGTATATAATATGAACGGACAGTTGGTTTTGCAGGAGCGGGTTGATGACAATTCAACTGTTATCAATGTGAGTGATTTAAAAACAGGAATTTATATTGTTCAGGTTGTATATAGCAACAATCATTTGAATTACAAATTACAAATTCAGAGATAATCCTTAGTTTTTAATTATATCCCAAACAAAGAGGCAAGCTGGTCGGCTTGCCTCTTTGTTTATTAAAAACTATTGCAATTAAGTTTATTCGATCAATTCAAATTGCGGCGGATTGCCTGCTGCAACACAAATATATTCGGCTACCGGGTAGTTTCTTACCCAGTTATCGGCAAATGTTTCAAAATGTACTATATAGTGCACATCAATGCCTCCAACCTGGGGTGTAGCATCGGGAAATTTATGCTGTAAAAGCAAAATAATTCCTTCTTCTTTTATTCTACGCAACATTTCATCCATGGCAGCTTCCGAGCCTTCATTCTCATAAATCTCTCCCAGCTGCGGGTCTCTGTAGTTTCCATCATCATCTTTGTTAAGTCTTCTGCCAATTAACCTGATATCAAAATTCCTGAAGAACGCACTGGCACCATAATAGTACCCAAAGTCACTGAAAGTTTCATGGGGAATGGGGTCAATTTCTGCCAGGTACATATAATCACTCCAGCCCATCTGGAAGGTAACTGTGGGATCAAATGCCCAACCAAGAGCCCCAAAAATATACTGTTCTGACCGCTCTTCAATGTATGGGATTTTTATCCAATGTGTGCCGTCAAATTCATATTTGTCAATACGGTTTACTACCTGGCTGCCATCGCGATATCTGTATTTCACAACCTGTTCGGCACCTTCAAGTGCAAATGGGAACAAGTTTTTTAATAATACAGGCAAATGTGTTTCAGGCGGATAACTTTCACTGAAATTTCCGAATCTTGCTACTGTACCGCCAAAATTCTCGTAATCTTCTGCAGTAAGCTCATAGCCAACGTAAGGTATATCAGAAATGGTTTCCTGCCATATCCATATCTGGCCGTTAAATTCGTATTTATCAAGATTCTTGATCGTTTCTCCTTCTGTAATAAAATTGTAGATAATATGTACTATATCTCCTTCATCTGCTCCCGGAAACAAAATGCGTAAGAATGAAGGCAGGTGATTCTTTGCAGGATTGTTTTCTGTAAAGGCATTTCCATCAATGTTTACTCCATCTTCACCATAATCTTCCTCGGTCATTTCATACCCAAATCCTGCATCCCACCAAAGAGGATGAATCAGAAAATGGTTATATGTGACCATTGCGCTGCTTTCCTGCCTGAGTGTAACAAACCTTACCTTCAATATATCCGGTACAAAATCCATAGCCGGCAAAGTATCATTAAAAGCCAGGTTATCTCTTATGAATCCGGGAAACCGTGTATAATCAGCTTCTACAAGAGTATATTCAATCCCTTCATTATGAGGATCTTGCATATCATCGAGAAGATCATATAATTCTCTGTTTGGATCACAGGCTGAGAAAAGTGCGGCCATAAGAACCAATATCAATAATAGCTTTTTAATTGTATTCATATCTTTGAGTTTTATAAGATTACAAAATCAATGAATTAAAACCTCACCCTGATAGAGGTTGTCCATGTTCGTCCCCAGCCATAGTATACAATAGCTGTCTCGGGTAAACCATAAATAGGGGCATTTGTATCATCATCAAATTTTACACCGTCAGTAGCATCCCTTATCACACTTGTATTAAACAGGTTATTGATATTGGATATAAGTGTGGCATCCAGTCCGGCTATCTTAAACCTGTATCTCAGATACAAATCAACCAGCTGATGTGAAGGCATTTGCCATGCATTCTGACCAATAGATCTTGGGTCACCGCGATCTTCTACATTGAAGTTGGCAAAGTTCCTGTCAAAATGATTGATATCAAATCCCAGTCTCACGTTCGGAAGAACCTCATAATTTGCACCCAATGCAGCAGTAGTTTGTGCTGAGTTACCCACTCTTAGGCCTCCGGCATAAACTTCAACCACATCCTGAAGCTCCTGGTTATCGTCATAAATTTCCGCAATTACATCATCCTGCCATTTCCAGTCACCGTAAGAGAACATACCCCTTATTTCAAGATCTTTAACCGGACGTAGCGTAAAATCTATTTCAAGTCCCTGGTGTAATGCATCCAGGCCGGTAATATTGGCAATGAGTCCCTGACCCAGGTTTCTTACCAGTGCTTTGTCAAGCCATTCGGTGCGGTATAGTATAACATTGGCAGCTGCAAAAGGAGAACGATAACCATATCCTATTTCGGATGAAAATACTCTTTCATGGTTTACTCCGGTATTGATGACATTGGTAAAGCCAACAAAAGCAAATCTGAAAAATGGTGCCCGGGTGAAATAACCGGCGTTCGCAAAAACATTATGATTGTCAGTAATATTGTAATTGGCACCTCCTTTTATGCTAAAGGCCAGAAAATCAACCCAGTCAGACCTCTGGGGTTCCAGCGCCTGCATATTATTAATTCTGTTGGATTGTGTCAATAGCTCATCGTACGTAGCCGTGTCACCTGCTGCAAATGCTTCATTGGCCTGATTTAAAAGTGACTCTGCTTTGTCTAAAAACATAGGTCTGTGCGGAGAGTCATCATCAAAATAGAGAAAATAATCTGTACGACGATAGCTGGTATTGGAAAGGGTAGCAGAAATAAATGCGGAATATTCAGGAGTAACATATTCTGCCTGTGTAAACATACCAGCCCATCCAACTTCACCCAAATCATGATATCCTATTTTATCTCCAACACCCAGCCTTTCGTAAGGGGCCCTGTTTACGTTTCTTGAAACAATTGAATCATTGTTCTGGTAATCTCTCATAGTTCTGTTGTCCTGGTAGTGAGTGCCACCCAGTAAATGCGTTACCATCTGATAATGATACCCCCTGTAATACCGTAAATCAAGACCTCCGGTGAAACGCAAATTTTGAATTTCATGCTGCATGGTTGACAACATACCGTACCAGTCATGTTCATTCATGGCATTCCCAATAATAACTTCAGAACCATTGAGCAAATTTGCATTATGCTCCAGGGCATAGTCAAAATCGAGATACCCATCTGGAGTAAGCTTTGTTGTGCCCTGAACAGGTTTTCCCGTATTGCGATCATATTGAAACCATGAGTTTTGAGGTCCAAGAGTTCTGCGTCCACCACCCGAAGAAATGGAAGCATACAATGCAGTTGATAGGGTAGTGGAGGGGTTGATTGACCAGAAGTGATTCAGCGAAAGCTGAGGTTTGTGGTACTCATTGTGAGAAGCATTGAAATACTGCCCGTTAAGCAATCCCCGCGAAGGATTATAACGAATTCCCTTCTCATGATCACGATAGGTTTGTACCAATTGACGTGGCCAGCGTTGGTTATGCCATTGCGGTGCTCCAAAGGCAGTGAAGCTGAGTATATGCTGGTCGTTTACTTTTTTTGATGCATTAAGAAAATAAGACCAGCCGTCAAACTCAGTGCCATCCACGAAACCATGACCGGTTGTTCGTCCTCCAAGTGCGGTAACTGTCCAGTCATTTTCAAGCATTCCGGTAGATAGTGAAATGGATCTGCGCTGATAACCATCATGTCCGAATCCATAAAAAACCGTTCCCCCTTTTCTGGCATCAGTAGTTTGAGTAACTATATTAATGGTACCTCCTACTGAACTGATTGCCAGCCTGGAAGCACCAAGGCCACGTTGCACCTGCATAGTCTGAGTGACGTCAGATAGTCCGGCCCAGTTTGACCAGTAAACACGACCGTTCTCCATATCATTTACCGGAACTCCATTGATCAATACTCCAATATTGTTGGAGTCGAAGCCCCTTAGGTTGATACGGCCATCACCAAAACCACCGCCATCTTTTGTAGCATAGACACTGGGTGTGGATTTGAGAATTTCAGGAAACTCCTGTGAACCCAATCGCTCGCTGATTACTTCAGCACTTATGTTAGAAATGGCAACCGGCGTTTCTCTGTCGCGTGCAATGGCCGAAACAGCTACAACAAATTCTTGAAGTATCGCCACTTCGCTACGCAGATCTACATTGATAATATTTGTTCTGCCATCCACTTCTACCTCCTTGGTTTGCATTCCCACAAAGGTGAATACAATTACAGAACCAATCGGTGCTGTAATTCGGTATTGACCATTGATATCGGTAACCGAACCAATTGTAGTTCCTTTTACAGTAACATTCACACCAGGTAAGGTTTGTTGATCAGAAACGTCTCTTACAGTACCTCTGATTTCCATTTCCTGTGCGAAAATCTGACCTGTACAGGCCATAATTGCGAAAATCAAAAAACTCAGGTATATTCTTTTCTTCATGTTGATAGATTTTTGATTAATTGACTTAATATTTTAGGAGAATTATTGCAAGGATATTTCAATATTCAGCTAATAGAAATAAAAATTCAAATCTACAATAACTCTTATAAACTAGTAAGTGTTTTTGAAAATTTTTTTCACAATATTGCATTAATAAAATATTAAGAAATACGAAGTTAGGTATTGCTAAATGAAGGTATGTTGATGTTATAATAAAATCCTTGGTGTTAAGGTAATTGAGCAAGAGGAATTAAAAAAACCGGACTCCCCAATGGTAGTCCGGTTTTTAAGAATAATCTAATCTTCAATGCATATAAATCTACGAGTCTGCTTTTTCTTTGGCAGCTTTTTGCGCTTTTACTGTAATTTCGCTGTTTTCACTGTCGAAATCAACATAGATCTCATCACCTTCTTCCACTTTGGCTCTTATGATCTCTTCAGCAAGGGGATCTTCCAGATATTTTTGGATAGCTCTCTTAAGCGGTCTTGCGCCAAAAGCTGAATCCCATCCTTTTTCTGCAATATATTCTTTTGCAGTATCTGAAAGGATCACCTTATAACCCAAATCTTCTATACGGGTATAAAGCTTGGCCAGTTCTATATCAATAATTTTGAAAATATCTTCTTTTTCAAGATTTTCAAATATTACGATATCATCTACCCTGTTAAGAAATTCAGGTGCAAATGATTTCTTTAGGGCGTTTTCTATAACTCCCTGTGTGTAGTCCTTACTGCCTGTTTTTTTGGCGCTGGTATTAAATCCGACGCCCATGCCAAAATCTTTGAGCTGACGTGACCCGATATTGGAGGTCATTATAATAATTGTGTTTTTGAAATCAATTCGTCTGCCAAGACTATCGGTCAGTTGACCATCATCAAGCATCTGAAGAAGCAGGTGGAATACATCAGGGTGAGCCTTTTCTATTTCGTCAAGTAAAACAACAGAATAGGGCTTACGTCTGATTTTTTCCGTAAGTTGTCCACCTTCTTCATAACCGACGTATCCGGGAGGTGCACCAATGAGACGGCTAACCGCGAATTTTTCCATGTATTCACTCATATCGATACGTACAATGGCATCATCTGAGTCGAAAAGATGCTTGGACAATACTTTAGCCAGGTGTGTTTTACCAACACCTGTAGGTCCGAGGAAAATAAAACTACCAATGGGCTTGGCAGGATCTTTCAGTCCGGCACGGTTACGCCGGATAGATTGTACGACTTTTTTAATTGCATCTTGCTGACCAATTACACTTTTTTCCAGGTCAGATTCCATATTTACAAGTCTCTGACTTTCATTGAGAGCAATACGCTGCACAGGTACGCCTGTCATCATGGAAACAACCTCTGATACATTGTGCTCAGAAACTGTTTCACGATGCAACTGAGATTCTTCTTCCCAGGCACGTTTTTCTTTTTCCAGTAAATCAAGTAATTCTCGCTCCTGATCGCGGAATTTGGCTGCCTGTTCATATTTCTGGCTTTTGATGGCACGTGTTTTTTCTTCGCGCACTGTATCTATCTTAGCCTCAATATTGATAATGTTCTCCGGTACTTTTATATTGGTAATGTGCACACGTGAACCGGCTTCATCCATTGCGTCAATAGCTTTATCAGGCAGGCAACGATCGGTTACATATCTGCTGGTAAGGCTTACACAAGCCTTAATGGCTTCAGGTGCATATGTTACAAGATGATGATCCTCGTACTTTTTCTTGATATTATTGAGAATTTCAATAGTTTCATCTGCCGTTGTGGGATCGATTAAAACCTTCTGGAAACGCCGTTCCAGGGCACCATCCTTTTCAATATGCTGACGATACTCATCAAGTGTTGTGGCACCTATACACTGAATTTCACCTCTTGCAAGGGCAGGTTTAAACATGTTAGATGCATCAAGCGAACCACTTGCACCACCGGCACCAACTATTGTATGTAATTCATCAATAAAGAGAATTACATCTGGAGTTTTTTCCAGTTCATTGAGCAGGGCTTTCATACGCTCTTCAAACTGACCACGGTATTTGGTACCGGCAACCAGAGATGCAATATCAAGGGTTACAATGCGCTTATTGAACAATGCTCTGGATACTTTTCTCTGAACAATACGCAGGGCCAATCCTTCGGCAATTGCAGATTTACCTACTCCGGGTTCACCAATAAGGATGGGGTTGTTTTTTTTGCGACGTGATAAAATCTGGGCAATGCGCTCAAGTTCTTTCTCACGGCCCACAACGGGGTCAAGGCGGTCTTCTTCGGCCGCTTTGGTAAGATCGCGTCCAAAATTGTCAAGTACCGGAGTTTTGGATTTATCAGAGTATTTTTTAAACCCTCCTCCTCCAAAGCCACCACCTTCACTGGTTTCATCATCTTCAGATCCCTGAGACAATTCACTACGCGGATTTATATCTCCCAAACGGGCTTCGTCACCAGGATTATTCCTGAGATGAACTATTTCTTCCTTAATGCTATCATAATCCACACCTTGCTGTAACAATAATCTGGTGGCAAGGTTTTCCTTATCCTTCAGGATAGATAACAGCAAGTGTTCGGTTCCTATAATATCACTGTTAAAAACTTTTGCTTCAAGATAGGTAATTTTTAGTACACGTTCAGCTTGTTTTACCAAAGGAATATTATCAACGCTGCGACTCTTTTTTGAATCGGTGCGGATGGTTCTTTCTATGTGAGATTTTATTCGGGAAAGATCAACGCCCAGGTTGATCAGTATCTGAACGGCAAGGCCTTCACCTTCTCTGATTAGTCCGAGTAAAAGATGCTCTATACCAATGTAATCATTACCATTACGAACCGCTTCTTCACGACTGTAGGTAATAACATCTTTAACTCTTGGAGAAAATTTCGCTTCCATAATTTTATTTGCGATAATAGGTAACTATATTAAAAAACTATAATTCATTCAAATTTATGTACAATATTAAGTAAAACGAACGAAAGATTTGCAATTTTTATTCACAATAACTGTTACAAAGTTGTGCCGATTTTTTTATTATGTTTTGCACATCTAAAAAACAAGTCGTTTACCTCTAATTTTCATGAACATATTTTATTAACAAAAAAAATGCCGTTTTGTTAGCAAATTGGTTGAAATGGGAGTAGCCTGAACATTCTTTTTCCACAAAAAAAGCGTAATTTCGTGGCTTGTAAAACAGATAAGCCAAACGTTGGAAAACTACTAATAAAACAAGTATGTCAGAAGAAAAAATAACAAAGGTTAACATTGAAGATCAAATGAAAAGCGCTTACATCGACTATGCAATGTCGGTGATTGTCTCCCGTGCATTACCTGATGTTCGCGACGGGCTTAAACCGGTTCATCGTCGGGTGCTTTTCGGAATGTCGGAACTTGGTATATTAAGTAACAGGCCTTATAAAAAGTCTGCCAGGATAGTAGGGGAGGTATTGGGTAAATATCACCCCCATGGCGATAGTTCGGTATACGATGCAATGGTAAGAATGGCGCAGCCCTGGTCGTTGCGTTATCCTCTGGTTGACGGACAGGGAAACTTTGGAAGTATTGACGGTGACAGCCCTGCAGCCATGCGCTATACAGAAGCCCGACTCAGAAAAATATCTGAGGAAATGCTTGCGGATATTAACAAGGAAACTGTTGATTTTCAGCTAAATTTTGATGATACCATAGAAGAGCCTACTGTCTTACCGGCCAAGGTTCCCAATTTGCTTATAAATGGAGCAAGTGGTATTGCCGTTGGTATGGCAACCAACATGCCGCCGCATAATCTTACAGAGGTAGTTGATGGTACCGTAGCATACATTGATAACCCTGAAATTACCATTGAAGAATTGATGAACTTTATCAAGGGGCCTGATTTTCCAACCGGTGGACTTATTTACGGATACGAAGGTGTAAGAGAGGCCTACAACACGGGAAAAGGTCGTATCGTTATGAGGGGAGAAGCTACCTTTGAAGGAGAAGAAGGCGGAAAGCAGACTATAATCGTAACTTCAATTCCATACCTTGTCAATAAGGCAGAAATGATAAAACGAACTGCCGACCTTGTAAATGACAAAAAAATTGATGGTATTACAGATATCAGGGATGAATCTGACCGCAGCGGATTGCGAATTGTTTATGAATTAAGAAAAGATGCTGTACCCAATGTGGTACTAAACCTACTTTACCAGTATACCGGTCTTCAGACGGCATTCAATGTAAATAATATTGCATTGGTAAATGGCAGGCCCATGCTGCTTAACTTGAAGGAGATCATAAAATACTTTGTTGAACACAGGCATAATGTGGTGACCCGCCGCACAGAATTCGAATTGCGCGAAGCTGAAAAAAGGGCTCATATTCTTGAAGGTCTTATCATTGCTCTAAATAACATTGATGATGTTATCGAACTCATAAAAAAATCTAAAACTCCTGAAGAAGCCAGAAACGGACTTATTGACACCTACGACCTGTCAGATTTGCAGGCAAGAGCCATTCTGTCAATGCAGTTGCAAAGGCTCACCGGACTCGAAATTGAGAAAATCAGGGAAGAGTATAATGAAATCCTCAAAAAAATTGAGCATTATAAAGACATCCTGGGTAGTCTGGAAATGAGGATGCAGATCATCAAGGATGAACTGCTTGAAATCAGAGAAAAATACGGGGATAAAACCCGCTCAGAGATAGAATATACTGCAAATGATTTCCGCATAGAAGATACCATTCCAGATGAAGATATGGTTATTACCATTTCACATATGGGTTATATTAAAAGAACCAATCTTACGGAGTTCAGAACCCAGGCAAGGGGAGGAACAGGTTCAAAAGGATCAACCACCAGGGAGGAAGATTTTGTTGAATATCTTTTCCATGCTACCAATCACAATTACCTGATATTCTTTACAGAGCAGGGAAAATGCTATTGGAAGAGAGTTTTTGAAATTCCTGAAGGAACAAAAAGTTCGAGGGGAAAACCTATACAGAACCTGATAAATATTCCGACAGATGATAAAGTAAAAGCTTTTGTCAAGGTTCAGGATTTGACAGATGAAGAATATATCAGCAATAACTTCATCATTCTCTGCACGAAAAAAGGTATCATTAAAAAGACTTCTCTTGAAGCATACTCAAGACCACGTGCCAATGGTATCATTGCCATCAATATTCGTCCGGGTGATGAATTACTGGAAGCTAATCTAACTGACGGTGAAAACGAAATCCTGCTGGCTGCCAAAAACGGAAAAGCCATACGATTTCCTGAAAAAACTATTCGACCTATAGGAAGAAATGCATCTGGGGTTAAAGGCATAACGCTTGCAGATAAATTTGATGAAGTAGTAAGCATGGTTTGCGTAAATGATCCTGAAAGCTCATTGCTTGTGGTTTCTGAAAACGGTTTTGGTAAAAGATCTTTCCTTAAAGAATACAGGATTACCAATAGGGGAGGTAAAGGTGTGAAAACCATCAACGTAACTGAAAAAACAGGCAAGCTTATTGCAATGATAAACGTTAGTGATGATGACGACCTGATGATCATAAATAAATCAGGTATTACGATCCGAACGTCAGTCTCCGGACTCAGAAATATGGGTAGAGCTACACAGGGAGTAAAACTAATAAATCTGCGTAATGGAGATACTATTGCAGCGGTTGCAAAAGTGCAGGAAAAATCAGAGGTTGATGAAATTTTAAAACCGGAAGATTTACCTGAAGATTTAAACGATAACGAAATAAAAGAATAGCACTAGTTAATAAAAGTTAATTCAATAACTCTAATTATGTTGCATTGTATTTTTAAATTATGCTAAATTTGCATAGCGACAAAGTTTACCAAAACACTAAAAATGAAAAGCAAATGAAAAAAATCGCATTATTATTAATAATAAGTGTGTTTGCCGTTGAAATGGTAAGCGCGCAAAGAGGAGAGGTAAGAAGGGCCAACCGCAACCTGAACAGAGGCAACCTGGAAGAAGCTCTGCAGCACATCAGGAATGCCATACAGGATGAGTCTACCAAAAGTGATGCTGAAACGCATATACTTCATGCTCAGATACTTATGGAAATAGCAGGCTCTGAGGAACCCCAGCATGCAAATCTGGTTGATGACCCTCTGGTTCTTGCATTTGAATCCATGAAAAAAGCAGATGAATTGGATGAAGATAACCGCAACTTACTTGATATCCAACAAACCAACCTCATCCTTTCGGAGTTTTTCTTCAATGCAGGAGCCATCAAATACAATGAAAACAGCTTTGCAGATGCTAGTAAATACTTTTTGTATTCGTATAAAGTTAGTGAAACTTTTGGTTCAACAGATACTGCAACACTATATAATGCAGGGCTGGCAGCAGAAATAGCAGGTGATCTTGACAGAGCACTTGATATTTACATGCAGGTAGTGCAAATGGACTATGACCAGCCATTTCTCTATAGTTCGCTGGCAAATATTTTTTTAGCCAGGGAGAACGAAGAAGAGGCCTCAAAATGGATTTCCAAAGGCAGGGAAAGATATCCCGACAACCTTGAGATGATCTTTGCAGAAGCCAACATTTACCTGACTACCGGAAATATCCCTGAAGCAAGAAGAATACTTCAGATTGCAATTGAACGAGACCCTGACAATCCCAATCTGCATTATGCATTCGCGGTCAATTACGACCAGATGTCAAGAGATACATTATTCAGCAAAGAGGAACGAGAGTTTGCCTACGAAGAAGCAATCAAGGCTTACCAAGAAGCTATAGAACTGAAGCCTGATTATTTTGATGCAATTTACAATCTTGGAGCTCTCTATTTCAATGAAGGAATCAAATTGTTTGTTGAAGCAGAAAATCAGCTCAGAAAAGACATGGATTTCAGAGCCTATGAAAAGAAAGAAGCAAAAATAAAGGAAATATGGCTACAGGCTCAGCCATACCTTGAAGAAGCATTTGATATGATTGATGCTGATGATGAAAATTTTGAGGTTGTTCTGAGATCATTACGCGAACTTTATATGCGAACAGGCCAGGAAGAAAAACTTGAAGAAACCAATGAGATATGGAAAGAAAAGTTCGGTAGTCCGGACGATGAAGATTTTTAATGATATACAATAGAAATTTAATAGGGGGTGGATAGTTTTATTCACCCTTTCTTATGAAAGCATAATTTAACATAATATAAATTATACGACATTTAATTGTTTATTTCGAATTCTTATCTATAAATAATATCGACTAAAAAAAAATATGCATAATTGATGCAATATCTCCCTGAGAATTGAATATTCTAAAAATATTTTACCGGAAATACGAATAAGAAAAAATAAAAGAAAATAATTTTACATGATTTCATTCATGTGTTTATCACTTATAAAATTAGCAGCCTCTTCAGTTATTAGGTTGCTTACACAATGAATTATGCTATAGGGGTCCATATTGAGAAATTGGGTTGCATTGTCAACAAAGTCTTTTCCTGGATGAAATAAACGGGAAATATCATACATTTCCTCATCCATAAGGGTATCATTGTAATCATCTGCAATAAAGGATAAATTCTGTATGATTATATTTTCCGGATTATTTTTAAAAACCAGTTCCAAAAAACAATCCATATCATCGCAGCAAAATTTCAGCGATACGAGTTCGGGGTTAACCCAATCAGAATATTTTTTTCTGAATGCCTCGGTTATATTAAGCTTCTGGATCATAGAGTTTACCTCCTACCCTTTTAGAAAACATGCAAACAATTTCAATACATGCATATTATTTGAACATGCACTTTCAAAAGTAAAAAAGTTTTCCTTTAAAACTAAAAAAAAATGATAAATTTTTAATGATTGGTGATAACTTTTTTGCTTTTCAATTGAATATATGCATCTTTTATCGGCTAAATATTAAACCATAAAATATTTTAGCGAACCAGTGGATTGGTAAGATCAAATACGATTTCAAATCGTTTTTCTCCATCACGATCCAGACGATAGGAAAAAGTGGTTAGGGCTTGATCCATGCTTACCGTCCACACATTTCCTCCTCCGTCTTCTATAACCTGTGCACTGTATTCATCGGCAGGAAAATACTGTACAAATGCATTACCCCTGTCATCGGCATAACCACCGTACATTGATCCTTCTTCGTGAGTACCGTCTTCATAAAGATGCTGATGGCGGAAACGTAACTGCCCATCTTCAGCAAGAAACATCCAGGTGCGCGAATGGTCTTCATCTACATGGAAAGGAATGTGGATATGATCATCCTCGCAAACAGTGACATGCATAATCATATCCCTGCCGGCCCAGCTTTCGCCGTGATGACTGCGGTAAACCTGCTCACCAATAAAAGATTGGCCGCACAAACTGGCAAGGTTATTAAAGAAAGCCTGGTGGGCATCATTTTCAAGTAAACCAGGCGCCGGCTCAGTAAAATCTTCTGCAGGTTGGGTGCGCGGCCCGCATCCGGCCAATGCTATCACAGACGCTATGACCACAACAGTTAAATAATTTCGTAACATCTTTTTAATTTTGGTTATAATTTTGTTTGACGGGCTAATATAAACAAATCTGTTCATTGTTTTCTGATTTTCTGGCATATTTTGTAAGTTAATTATATTATGCTTACCATTAAACTAATCCGGAGATTTTAATATCCGGATTCTGGCATTCATAATACTTTTTTCATGAGAACTCCCCTACCCTTTTATTTAAATCATAATAACTCGATATATTATTATTATCAACAGTTTTAGAAATATTTTGCATAAAATATTTAACCTAAATGTTAACATATATTAACTAAAGAAACACTGTATCAGTCGATACATAGCCTATTTTTGCAGCACAAATTTCTAAATAACCTATCTGTATTATGGACATAAAAGAACTCAATGAACGGATTCAGCAGGAAAGTGCCTTTGTGGATATCCTCACCATGGAAATGAAAAAAGTAATAGTAGGTCAGAAAGGTATGGTTGACAGATTACTGATTGGTTTGCTGGCCAATGGTCATGTTTTGCTTGAGGGAGTTCCGGGCCTTGCCAAAACCCTTGCTATAAAATCTCTTGCCAATTCCATCAAGGCAAAGTTTTCGCGCATACAATTCACTCCTGACCTTTTACCTGCTGACCTTATCGGTACCATGATATACTCGCAACGTTCGGAAGAATTCCTGGTCAAAAAAGGTCCTGTTTTTGCCAACTTTATCCTGGCCGACGAGATAAACCGTGCTCCGGCCAAGGTTCAGAGTGCTTTGCTCGAAGCCATGCAGGAACGCCAGGTAACCATAGGTGATCAAACTTTTATGTTAGATGAACCTTTTCTTGTGCTGGCTACCGAAAACCCACTGGAGCAGGAAGGCACCTACCCTCTTCCCGAAGCACAGGTTGACCGTTTTATGCTCAAGGTCATGATTGGATATCCTGACAAAGAAGAAGAAAAGCTTATCATCAGGCAGAATGTAACCGGTACTTTTCCCACAACTTCTCCGGTGCTTAACCCACGCGATATTATCAAGGCCCGGCAGGTGGTGAGAGATGTATACCTCGATGAAAAAATTGAAAATTACATTACCGATATAGTTTTTGCTACCCGTAATCCCAAAGATTACAAACTTGACCAGTTGGAGCATCTGATAAGTTACGGCGGTTCACCGCGTGCAAGTATAAATATGGCTTTGGCATCCAAGGCTTTTGCGTTTATCAAACGTCGTGGTTATGTAATTCCTGAAGATGTAAGAGCAATTTGTCCTGATGTTCTCAGACACCGTATCGGACTTACCTACGAAGCGGAAGCCGAAAACATTACTTCTGAAGATATAATCAACGATATTTTAAATACTGTTGAAGTTCCCTAGAACTTATGGAAACCAAAGAACTGATAAAAAAAGTAAGAAAGATTGAAATAAAAACCCGTGGGATTTCCAACCAGGTTTTTGCCGGAAGCTATCAGAGTGCTTTCAAAGGGCGCGGCATGGCTTTTACCGAGGTGCGTGAATATCAGTTCGGCGATGATATCAGGTCTATTGACTGGAATGTGACAGCCCGCTTCAATCATCCCTATGTAAAAGTATTTGAAGAGGAGCGTGAACTTACTGTTATGTTGCTGATAGACGTAAGCGGCTCCAACGAATTTGGCTCGCAACGCCAACTCAAAGAAGAAATGATTACAGAAATTGCCGCTGTACTGGCCTTTTCTGCCATAAACAATAATGACAAAGTGGGAGTTATCTTTTTCAGTAGTATCATTGAAAAATTCATCCCTCCGAAAAAAGGAACCACACATATATTAAGGATAATCAGAGAGTTGCTTGACTTTAAACCTGCCCGGCAGGGAACAGATATTTCAGGCGCATTGAAATACATGCGTAACGTAATCAAAAAGAAATCAGTGGCATTTTTGATTTCTGATATGCAGGATGAAGGATTTGATGATGCTTTAACTATTGTAAGTAAAAAACATGACCTGGTGGGCATAAGAGTGTTTGATCCGCTCGAGCAGGAAATACCCCCTGTGGGATTGGTTCGCCTGCGCGATGCAGAAAGCGGACAAATGATTTGGGCAGATACCTCCAGCAAAAGCTTCAGGGAAAACATCAGGAAATGGAGAAAAAATCACGAAATATTTCTGAAAAATGCCTTTACAAAAGCTTCTGTTGACCTTACATCTATAGCTACTGATCAGGATTATGTTCCACCTCTCATTGATTTGTTTAGAAGAAGAATAAACTAAGAGGCCATTAGATTAAATAAACTACTTTGAATGAAGATTGGATATCGTTATATAATATTGTGCTTGTTGTCCTTTTTAACGGGCATATTGCCGCTTACCGGGCAAAACATCACTACGGGACTGGAACCTCATAAAATTCTTATGGGAGAGCCGGTTCAACTATCCTTTACCATAGAGTTTGCTGATAGCTTCAGGCTGGAAATGCCTGTTTTTAATGAGAAGATTACTGATAAAGCCGAAATTCTTCATTACGGGACAACAGATACATTACCCTCAACCAAACCCAACCATCTGAAAGTCCTGAAAACATTAAGGATTACCTCTTGGGAAGAAGGATTTCATCCCATTAAACCGTTTGTTTTCAGGTTTATATCGGCCACAGATACACTGGAAGTAGAGAGTGAGCCAGTTTTGCTTGAGGTAGATCCTTTTATATTGGATGAGCACGCGGATATTAAGGATATTAAGTCTATTATTTCAGCTCCTTTGACTTTGGGTGAAATACTTCCCTGGCTGCTTGCGTTATGGTTACTGGCAGCAATTATTACAGGCATTGTTCTGTATTTAAAAAAACGGAAACCACGCGCCCAACCGCAAACCATTTGGCAAAAACCGGATATACCGGCGCATATAGCCGCTATCAGCAGCCTGGAGAAATTGAAAGCCCAGAAGTTATGGCAACAAGGCAAAATAAAACAATATCATAGCGAACTCACTGATATCCTGAGGCAATACATCGAAAAACTTTATAGAATCCATGCCATGGAAATGACTAGTTCGGAAATTATGGTTGCCATCAATGGGAAACCTGATAAGAAAGAAGCAGAAGAAATCTTAGGTCAATGCATGCAACTTGCAGACCTTGTAAAGTTTGCAAAGTATTCTCCTGAAGCGCACGACAATGAAAAATCGATGGAAATTGCCTTAGAATTTGTAAACCTGACTCGTAAGAGGGAGCAGGAAAACAAAAAAGAATCGGTTCATAAAGTTGAAAACGATTAAATGAATTCTTAATAATGATACCTGAAATTACATTTGCATATCAACCCTTTTTGTATTTCCTCCTGGTTATACCGCTTCTCGTGGCCTATTATATATGGCAACGGAAAAGATTGTATTCCGATATGCAATATTCCCATTCGGGTTTTTTGAAAAATGTGAATAAAAGCCTTAGAATACATCTGGTGCATCTTCCGTTTGTATTGAGAATGTTTGTATTGGCTTTACTGATAATTGCATTGGCCCGCCCCCAGTCCACTTCACGCACACAGGATATAACCATCGAAGGTATAGATATAGTTATTGCACTGGATATTTCAGGTTCCATGCTTGCCGAAGACTTTAAACCCAATCGAATGGAGGCAGCAAAGCAAACAGCCCTTGATTTTATTGATATGCGACCTGGCGACCGGATAGGAATTACGATATTCAGTGGTCAGAGTTTTACGCTGGTTCCCCTCACTACAGACCATTTACTGCTTAAAGATATGCTCAGAACTGTTCACACTGGTATGGTAGAAGATGGAACCGCTATTGGTGATGGTCTTGGCACAGCTATTAACAGACTCAGAGAAAGTGATGCTATCAGCAAAGTTATCATATTGTTAACTGACGGAATTAACAATACAGGTGTTATAGATCCACTTACTGCAGCTGAAATTGCACAATTATACAATATCCGGGTGTATACCGTTGGAGTGGGAAGCTCAGGTCCGGTACCCTATCCTTTTCAAACACCATTTGGTGTGCAATACCGTGATGTGGAAATACCCGTAGATGAAGCATTATTACAGAAAATGGCTGATATGACCGGTGGTCTTTATTTCTGGGCTGATAATATTAATACTCTGAATGAAATTTATAAAGAAATTGATCAACTTGAAAGGTCTAAAATTGATGTGATTGAGTTTGCCAGGAAAAGTGACGAGTATTTGCCACTTATATTTCTGGCCATGTTTCTGATTATGATTGAATTTATTTTGAGAAATACATGGCTTAGGGTCACAACCTAGGCTTATCTTAAAGTAATTATTAAGGTATGGATATTTTAATATTTGAAAATCAGCAATTTTTTGTTCTTTTTGCAGTAATACCTATATTGCTTTTGATTTTTATTTTTGCCCTTTACTTTGGCAAAAGCAAGCTAAAAAAACTGGGTAACTGGCAGGTTGTAAGTCGCATGATGCCTATGCGTTCAGACCGCAGACCCTGGTTAAAATTCAGCCTTTTTTTACTCGCTTTTGCTTCGCTTATCATGGCCGCAGTAAATCCACAAATCGGCTATAAAACTGAAGAAGCAAAAAGCAGAGGAATTGACATTGTGATTGCTTTGGATGTGAGCAGGAGTATGCTGGCAGAAGATATTCGGCCTAACCGTCTTGAGCGGTCCAGGCTTGCCGTTTCAAGGCTGATTGACAGACTGGACAACGATCGTGTAAGCCTGGTGGCATTTGCAGGTTCTGCTGTTACGCAGGTACCTATGACATCCGACCATGAGGCTGCAAAAATGATTCTTCGGACTGTAAATACCAATAGTGTCCAGGTACAGGGAACTGCAATCGGGAGAGCATTGGAGCGAAGCATTGCTTCATTCACTGATCAGGATGCCGGTAGCCGGGTTATCATTCTTATATCCGATGGTGAAAATCACCAGGACGATCCAATACCTGTTGCCAAAAGAGCTGCAGATATGGGTATAATTATACATACTGTTGGTATTGGCACACCACAGGGAGCTCCTATTCCTGTTTATCGTGGGAATCAATTGTCTGGATTTTTGCGCGACAGTGAAGGAAATACTGTTGTCAGCAGATTTGATGAAGATATGCTCAGAAGCATTGCCAGTGCCGGAGGAGGAATCTTTCAAACCGGTACAGGTCCGGATCTTGGACTTAATCAGATTCTGGAAGAGATAAGAAAGATGGAACAACAGGAATTTGAAACTACAAGGTTTTCGGAATATGACAGCAGGTTTCACTATTTTATTGCATTGGCACTTATCTTTTTTACACTTGAACTCATTATTTTTGAAAGAAAAAATAAATGGCTCAACAAAATAAAACTGTTTGATATTTCGTGAAATGTTAAGTTAATTTTTAGAAACAATAATTCAATAGAAAAAACCAGGATTTTAAAAACCCAATGAAAGAAATATGAAACGATTATCTTTGTTTTTCATACTCATTATTTTAGGTTTACAGGGTTTTAGTCAAAATGTAAATCCTGAAGTAAGACGTGGTAACCGTGAATTCAAATCGGAGAATTTCCGGGATGCTGAGCTTAATTACCGGCAAGCTCTGGAGCAAAACCCCCAAAGTATCAAAGCGCTATATAATCTGGCAAATGCATTATATAAGCAAAACCGGTATGAAGAAGCTGCGAATATTTTAGATGGAATATCAAAACTTGAATTGCCTGATAACAGGCGGGCTGATGTTTACCATAATCTTGGTAATTCACGATTGGGAAATCAGCAAATCAAAGAAAGCATAGAAGCTTATAAGAATTCGTTGCGTATTCGCCCTGAGGATAATGAAACCCGTCATAATCTTGCCTTGGCCATGCAGTTGCTACAGGAGCAGGAACAAGATCAGGATGGAGAACAGAATCAGGACCAGCAGGACGATCAACAGCAACAACCTGACCAGGATGATCAAGACCAGCCGGATGATGAACAGCAACAACAGCCTCAGCCACGACCAGACCAGATTTCTCCGGAGGATGCCCAAAGGATACTGGATGCCTTGAATCAGCAGGAACAGGAAATTCAGGAAAAAATTGACAGAGAAGACACACAAAGTCGCCCACAGAGGCCTTTAAGAGAATGGTAATTTTTTAAAATGCTATGCAGAGAATATTTGGGATATTCATACTTATTTTCATAACCGCAGGGTTTTCCCATGCCGGTGATATTGAATTTACTGCATCTGCTCCGGCCAGTGTGGCGGTAGGTGAACGATTTCGTATTACCTACCAGGTAAATTCCAGGCCATCAGATTTTTCTGCTCCTTCATTTGCCGGATTTCGGACGCTTTCAGGCCCCAGCCAGTCATCGAGCACATCAGTACAGATTATAAACAATCAAACTACCCGTGTTGAGTCCTTCTCTTATACCTATGAACTGGAAGCCACAGCGGAAGGACAATTTACCATTCCCCCGGCCCGTGTTAATATTGATGGCCAAAACTATCAATCCAATTCCGTAACAATTACCGTAACAGCAGCCACTGCAACTCCTCCCCCTGCACCTGACCGGCAACAGGAAGCCCTGCAAACAGAGGCATCGGCAAGAGACCTCTTTATTCGTGCTTCGGCCAGTAACACCAACCCTTTCCAGGGAGAACAGGTAATTGTTACTTATGAAATTTTTACCCGGGTGAGTGTAAGTCAGTATTCTGTTGACAAATTACCATCCTACAGGGGATTCTGGTCTGAAAATCTTACCGCACCGGGTCAGCCACAAACGCGCACACAGGTTGTTGACGGAGAAACCTATCGGGTGGCAGAAATCCGAAGGGTTGCGCTTTTTCCACAACGAAGCGGAGAATTGACCATAGAACCCCTTGAAGTGGAAGCAGTTGTGAACTTACCAGGTCAGAGAAGGAGACAAAGTCTTTTTGACGAGTTTTTTGGCGGTTCGCCGTTCGATCAAAGGTCAGTAAGGCAAATAATTAAATCAAACACACTCAGGTTGAATGTTAAGCCCCTGCCTGTTCAAAACAGGCCGGCTGCTTTCACCGGTATGGTTGGAACAGATTTTGAAATTTCTGCACACATTACCAATAAAGAGCTTAATCCTAATGATGCAACCAATCTGAGGGTTACCATTTCAGGAAAAGGAAACATGCGCATGCTGGAAAAACCGGATTTTAATTTTCCGGCTAACCTGGAAGTATTTGACCCCAATGTGGCCGATAACATCCGTAATACTACTTCTGGAGTAAGTGGTTCGAGAACTTTTGAATATCTTATGATACCACGAACCGGAGGCGAATTTGTGATTCCCCCATTCCAGTTTGTTTATTTCGATCCCTCACGGCAGCAATATATCACCCGAAACACTCCTGAATTTACTTTACAGGTGAGTGGGGATCCTTCTCAACCGGGCACAGCTGCTGGAACTGCCAGACAAGAAGATATCCGACAGCTTACCACCGATATCAGGTTTATACGCACCCATCCCATAAATCTGATTCCAAAAGGAACTGTTTTTTATGGAAGCAGATTGTTTTACATTCTGACTGCGCTGCCATTTATGTTGTTTTCCTTTTTCCTGGTATACTGGAGAAATCACATCAAACTTCAAAGCAACCAGCAATTGCTCAGAAATAAAAGAGCAGAAAAAATTGCACGGAAAAGATTGAAAAAAGCCAGAACTTTCATGGATAAGAAATCTGAGAATGATTTCTATGATGAGATATTTAAAGCACTGTGGGGATATCTTTCAGACAAACTCAGCATACCTGTTTCCATCCTGAACAAAGATACGGTATCAGGAGCATTTAAATCGCAGAAGGTTCCACAGGAGCTCTCCAAGAGTTTTCTGGATACATTGAATGAAACTGAATTTGCACGTTTTGCACCCGGAGAAAAGGAGGATAAAATGACAGAGATTTATCAGAAAGCATTACAAACAATTATCACTATCGAAAAAGACTTAAGAAGTAAAAAGAACGGGAAATGAAGCATCTGATTTTACTCATTTTTTTATTTGCATTTTTCGATGCTCATACTACTCAGCCTCACACACTGATTGAGCAGGCCAATGAGGCATACTCCCGCAGCGAATACTCCTTTGCAGCAGAATTATATCAACAAGTAATAGAACAAGGTTGGGAATCGGCTGATTTGTATTATAATCTTGGAAATGCTTATTTCAAAATTAACCGTCTGGGAAAAGCCATTTTGAATTATGAAAGGGCTTTGCGTCTCCGTCCTAATGATGAAGATATTCAATATAATCTACATGTAGCCAGAAACAGAATTGTTGATCGTATAGAAAAAAGACCCCTGTTGTTTTACGAAAAATGGTGGAGAAATGCATATATGATGCAATCAGCTACAGGCTGGGGGATTACCGGCATCGTGTTTTTAACTTTATTCCTGTTGCTTACATCATTTTTCCTGTTTTCCCGTACACGCGGGATCAAAAAGATATCTTTCTATACCGCACTATTGTTCCTTATTTTCACTGCACTTTCGCTCATTTTTGCCCAAAAGCAATATAATCGATTAACTGCTGATGATCAGGCTATCATTCTAAGTCCTCGTGTTGCTGCAAAAAGTTCTCCAACAGTACAAAGCCCTGACCTTTTCCTTATGCATGAGGGCACCAAGGTACAAATACGAAATACACTCGGTGAATGGGTTGAAATCAGACTGCCGGATGGCAATGTTGGGTGGATAAAAAAAGAAACACTTGAAGTGATATAGTATTTCAGGAGTGTGAAAATATTATGTACATTAGATTTCTGTTTGACCAAAACACACGTGCATGGAAGAAATACAATCCTTTGTTTTACATGTTGATAATTACGCATTAAGTGCCTTCATAGGATATCTGATTCTCATTGTATTGATTGGTGTTCTTGCAGCCAGGTTTTCATCAAAGGGGATCAGTAATTTTTTTATCGGGGGTCGTAAAATGAGTATGATTGTGGTTGCTTTGTCTGCTGTGGTAAGCGGTAGAAGTGCATGGCTTCTGCTTGGTTTTACCGGTATGGCATTTACAATGGGATTATCTGCTTTGTGGGCTGCTGCAGGATATATCATAGCTGAGTTTTTTCTTTTCTTTTACTATGCACCCCGTATCAGGAGATTCAGTGAGAACAGGGATTGTATAACCATTCCCGATTTTTTTGAAGAACGGTTTGCTGATAAAACCGGAACCATCAGAACCGTTGTCGCTGTCATTATTATCATTTTTATGCTTGCCTATGTTTCAGCGCAATTTGTTGCCGGTGGTAAAACATTCAGTGCAAGTTTTCAAATGAGTGAAACGCAGGGTATTCTTCTTACAGCATTTATAGTATTGTTTTATACTGTTGTTGGAGGTTTCCTTGCTGTTAGTGTTACTGATACCGTTCAGGGTTTTATCATGATCATTGCACTTTTGGTATTACCCACAATTGCAATTATGCATCTGGGAGGATTCGGTACTTTCTATGAACTTGCTTCCCAGATACCTAATCAGGCAGGTAGTTATACCGGGGCATTTGCCCTGTCGGCAGGTGCTTTGGTGGGTTTCCTCGGAATTGGTCTGGGCTCTGTGGGTAATCCACACATCATAGCCCGGTATATGTCAATTAAAAATCCAAAACGTTTGAAAATGACGGCTATGGTGGGCACCGGTGCAAATATTCTTATGGGTTTGGGAGCTTTGGTTACCGGTATGGTTGGAAGGATTTATTTTCCGGAGGTAAATTTACTACCCGGAGGAGATCCTGAAAACCTCTATCCTACTCTTGCATCCGAGCATCTGCATCCTATTATGTTTGGTGTTGTTATAGCCTCTATTTTTGCAGCAATAATGTCAACTGCAGACTCACAGCTGCTGGTAGCTGCATCGGCATTGGTAAGAGATATTTATGAAAAAACCATTTACAAGAAAAAGGAGATAAGCCAGCAAAAGCTTGTATTTATAAGTCGCTGGTTTGTTTTGCTTTTGGTGCTTTCTGCCCTTTTGATTGGTTTGGTGGCAGAACAACTTGTATTCTGGCTTGTTTTATTTGCATGGGCAGGATTGGGAGCTGCATTTGGCCCCACATCCATTCTGGCTTTATACTGGAAAAATGTAACACGATCAGGTGTGATAGCAGGTATTATTACAGGTGCACTTACTGTAATTGTCTGGAACAGGGTTGAGGGGCTTAAAGACGAAATGTATGAACTGGTACCTGCCTTTATTTTTGCTCTTATTGTAACCTGGTTAGTGAGCCTTTATACGAAAAAGGCTGAAAACAATGATGAAATTTTTAACCAGATTATTCACGATAATAAACCTTAAGCACTATGAAAAAAATAATGATTGTATTAATGGCGGCAGCTATTTTCGCCTGCCAGCCTGCAACAAGAGGCACATTTACTATCACCGGCACTGTTGAAGGCCTGAATGAAGGAATCGTATTTCTTCAAGACAGAGTAGACGGGTTAATGGTAAATGTTGATTCTGCTGAAATAGTTAACGGAGTATTTTTATTTACGGGTACAATCGAACATCCTGAAATGTTTTATCTCAACATCGACGGAGTAGCGAGTCGCCTTGCAATTTTCCTGGAAGCTTCTGATATAGAAGTTTATATTGATTCACAAAATCCTTCAGAATATATTGTTTCCGGTTCCCGGTCACATGATATCTATGCAGGGCTGGATGATGTGGTTTTATCTTATGATGAACGACTTAGAGCTGAACAACAGGAAATTCAAACGGCTATAATGGAAGAAAATGAGGTGCTTGCTGACAGGCTCAGGGAACAGACAGCCGAAACTGAAAATCTAAAAAGACTTGCAATTATAAACTATATCGAACAATATCCGGATCAACCGGCTGCAGTGTTTATAGCTATGCGCCAGCTTGCACACGGTTTGGATCATGAGGAACTTAATGAGTTAGTTTCTTTATTTAGTGCTGACCTTGAAGGCTCGCGATATTATGATGATCTTCGCAAGCGCATTGTCGATATGGAAAGAGTTGCCATAGGTAAACCGGCGGTTGACTTTACTTTACCCGACCCCCAGGGAAATGAAATATCTCTTTCAGATTTCACCGGCAAATATGTCCTGATCAGTTTCTGGGCCTCCTGGTGCCCCTACTGCAGAGTTGAGAATCCCAATCTTGTAAAAGCATATGAAGAATTGGCATCTGAGAACTTTGAAATACTGGGAGTTTCTCTTGACCGTAATCATGATGCCTGGGTAAGGGGAATTGAGGAAGACGGACTCACATGGCCACAGGTAAGTGACCTGCAGGGCTGGAGAAGCGGTCCGGCAGGTGAATATGTAATTCGAAGTATTCCTCAGAATGTTCTCATTGGCCCCGATGGCATTATAGTTGCCAAAAATTTGAAATACAACGAGTTAATAGAATTGATACCCAGACTTCTGTCAGCTGTTTGATTTTCTGATTTCAGAAAGAGTATCTTGCCATAAGTATAATGTGATTATTAATTGCCGGGTCCATGGAAACGGAGGGCTTTCCTTTTGCATCATACTCCTCGGCATAAACTGCATTGTAATAGGAATACTCAACACCAAAACTGAGATTATTGGAATGATACAGCAATCGTGGTGATATGCGAAAAAGGTAATGCAATTCATCATATCTGGTCAATCCTGGAATAGGAATATACAATTCTCCGGCGCCTAAGTTTTCCGTATATCCTGCAAACAATCCCCATTGCCACCGGCTTCCGGGAGATTCTATATCAGTCCAGATGGATAAGGTTCTGAGATTGGTATAATCGAAATCGCTGCTCCAGTCAAAATCATCAGGAGATCCTTTCGCCCCATACCCGCCAATCATAACAAAATGGCTCAGGTTTTCGCCATAAATTCCTTCAAGTTTAATGCTTAGCAAATCAGTGTCATATCTGGAAAATGCCTGAAGATGATAGGACCCAACTATTTTATCGGTTGCCTCTCCTCCGGTTGTAATATCTCTGGGTGACAAAAATTTATACCCTGCTGACATTCCGAAAAGCAAATCAGATTTGTTTCCAAACCGCAACTGAAATACGGACTCGGGTAATCCTGATTCACGTTGCTGATCATTGGGGCCGGCACTATTGTGGTATCCATGCACGATAAATGAAAGGGATGCAGAAATACCGGGACTGAAATCCTGGGTTAAACGAAGCTGGGGAGACCGGTTTAGTGGATGAAAAGGTACTGCAGCTGCAAACGAAATAGTGTTGGGGAAGCAATCCAGCACAAAAAACGGGTGAAAAGTATTGCCCAGAATTAGTTCAGTTGTTTGCCAATTCAATCGCACAAAAGCCTGTCGCATTCTTAACATCCTTACATATTCCTGCCGTGTACCAAAAAAATCAGCTTCAATCCTCCCGGAGGTTTTTGCTCCCAGTGCATCCGGACCTTTGATATCCATGCCCACACGGGAATGTACGGAGAGCATATTGAATTTACTTCTTTTGTTGATATCATTACCATGAATATCAAATTCCGGTCTTTTGGGAAAGAGATACAATTCTCCGTCGCGTGTATCGACAGATCGGTAAGTATCATAAATGATTTCGTAGCTTATGTATCCGTAAGGCTTAATTTGAATTGGATTATCTCCTGCAAATACAAGGGTTTTTATTAAAAAAGCTATGAAAATTAGTGTAATAGTTCGTTTGATCATAACAAAACGTGGTCTCTTTTTTTCATGCGGAGAGAAATCTCCAACGCTATATATTTCCTATCTGTTTTTTACAAAAAAAAAGCTGCTTAAGGCAAGCCTGTATTTTCAGCGGCAAAGATATGGAATTCAATGCAACCGAGGTAAATAAAAAAGCCCGGCAATGCGGGCTTTTTCACAAAAAGGACTAAGTAGCCATTCTAATTTTATCTTCTTCTGCCTCGTGGTGCCATATCCTGATAGCGACCCTGGCCACCATCTCCTCTCCTTATATTTCTGTTTTCAAAACGTGGGCGATTAGCAGTACGACTGTCAAATACAACCCTTTGTTCTGGAGTCAGAATTTCTCTTATTTGCTGGTGGTGAGCAGTATTGGCTTTCATATGTTCAGCCCTGAGAGAAGCCATTTGATCAATAACACTTTCTATTTGTGTCATATCAGGATTTTCCGCAAGCCTCAAAGTTCTTAACTTTGCTCTAAGTTCATCCATTTGAGCGCGATGTGTTGTTGTTTGACTAATGCGTTGTGTACGAATAGCCTGGATTTTTGTTTTCTGTTCTTCTTTAAGTTCAGGAATGTTTAAACATTCGCCTGCTCTTTCCTGATAACCGCGTTGTCCTCTTTGGGCAAAAACATCCACATTTAATGCGAAAAATAATACCAGCGTAACAATTAAAAGATTATTTGCTTTCATGATCATTAAAATTTTAAAGTTAATATTCAGAATTTGTTACTTTGATGAATATTATCATGAAAGGTTTAAAAAGGAAGGTAAAATTTTTCCAAAAAGTAATATCAATCCGATATCGATACTTTACCTGAAAAGATTAATCAAAAAAAATAAAGGAAATTCAATAAGGCTCTTTAATAAACCTTTCCAGGGTTTGCTCTTCAAAATACTCCTTAAATTGATTGGTAACTTTGCTTACCATTCCGCCCATAAGGCATTTTTCAAAAGGACAAATCTGTCTGTCAAGCGGACAGTTAGGAGTTTCAATTTTTCCTTCAATGGCCTGATAAATATCAAGAATAGTAATTTCAGATGGTTCAATGTTCAGAACAAATCCACCGCTGGGGCCACGCACCGATTTCAGGAAATTATGTTTCACCAGTTGTTGTAAAACCTTGGCCAGGTGGTTACGTGAAGCGCCCATTTCCTGTGCAAGAATATTTACATTAATATGGGTATCAGATTTTGCTATCAACACCATTGCATGTATGGCCAGAGATGCGGCTTCGGAAAGATGAACAATTTTTGCCATTGCTTTTGCTTTGAGGAATAAAATCGAGGTAGTTTGTGGTTTTTATATTTGTTGATTTGAAATCAAAATGTCATTTTACGAACGGTAATACCATCAATGGAATGCAGTTCGTTTTCCAGTCTGCCGCACTCTTCAATATCACCCATCAATTCAAGGATGATTAAACCCGCCTCACCTGCTTCGGGAATATCGAGTTCATTTAAACCCAACCGGGTTTTTATACTGCATCCGTATTTGGTAAATATCCGCTGTAGTCGTGCAGCATGCTTTTCCTTTTCTTTTACCATTAACCCTAAAATGACAAGTTGATCCATGATATCTATAAATTTAATTCTGAATGATTAATTTAACCGGCAGCATCTACCAGATTTCTGAATTTCATAATCTGAACCTCAACACCGCCTATTTCTTCAAGTTCAGCCTGCAACTTATCCCAGACTTCAGGTTTGCCCTGCAATACCAGAAGAATGGTTCCTACTCTGCTGCAAACATCTCTGGATAATTCATGAAAACCCAGCCTTGTAAGAATAATCTGGCTATATTTTGATAACACCTCCTGGGTCTTTCCGGCTTCCTTGATACGGTCGTAGACCATGATTCCCATTATTCTTGACTGATGCATATCTGTTCGTTTTAAGATGAATAACCGAATTCTTTAAAAATATAAATCACGTTTGCCGTCTTTAACCATTTTAACCTTTTCCCTGAGTCTTTCAACATTTTGATTTTCAGATAGTTCTGATATTTTTTTATCAATAAGCTTATACCCTTTTTCTTTTGTATCCTGTGGAGCATAATCTTCAAGGTACTCGGCCAGGGTAAGCAATGCATTAGGTGAACAAAATCTTTTGATAAAACCCGGAACAGAAAATTCCATAAAATGCTCACCTGTTCTTCCAAGCCTGTAACAGGCTGTACAAAATGAAGGGATATAACCTGTTTTTATTAATTCATCCATTATCTCATTGAGCGAACGATTGTCATTAATCTGAAACTGTTCCATGGTAAGATCCTGGGTATCTTTTTTGGCTTTTGAGTAGCCACCAAGCTCAAGGTTTGTGCCCCCGTCAATTTGTGATACTCCGAATCGCAATACCTGATCGCGTATGTGTCTGGGTTCACGGGCAGTCAAAATCATTCCGGTATAGGGTACAGCAAGACGAAGTATTGAAACCAAACGGACAAACTCATCGTCCTTAACCAAATAATCTTTGCTTATATTTAGTTTCAATGCATTCTGAACCCTGGGAAAGCTTATGGTGTGAGGCCCAACCTTGTAAACTGCTTCAAAATGGTTAACATGGCGAACAAGTCCCAGAACTTCAAAACGCCAATCGTATAATCCGAAAAGTGCACCTATTCCCACATCATCAATGCCTGCTTCCTGTGCGCGATCCAGCGCAGTCAAACGCCAATCGTAATTTCTTTTTACACCTCCAAGGTGTACTTTGGCATATGTGGGTTCATGATAAGTTTCCTGGAAAATCTGGAAAGTACCGATCCCGGAGTCCTTTATTGTACGAAACCCCTGTATATCAAAAGGTGCAGCATTTATATTGACACGACGAATTTCTCCATTATTATGTTTTACTCCGTATACAATCTTTACAGTATCTGCGATAAATTCAGCAGAATATTTGGGATGCTCACCGTATACAAGGATTAATCTCTTATGGCCCTGATCTATCAATGCCATGGTTTCAGTGATCAATTCGTCTCTGCTGAGTGTAATACGCTTCATTTCCTTGTTCTCCGACCTGAACCCACAGTATTGGCAATTGTTGGTACACAGATCACCTACATACAAAGGGGCAAAAAGTACAATGCGTTCACCATACACTTTTTCCTTGAGTGTTCTGGCACCCTCTTTTATTTCCTCAATTAAATCGGGATTTTCTGCATTGATAAGTATAGCTGTTTCCTCCAGAGAAAGCCTCTTTTTGTCCAATGAAGCCTGAATAATTTCTCTTACCCTTTTTTTGTCGCCTTTTGAGTGATTTATCAAGTTCCATATCTCGTCAGGATCAATAAATGGTTTCATCCTTTGATCCTTAATACTGTATATTTCAGGGTGGTATATCATGGGTTGTGATATTTCGGTATTTCAAGTACAAAAATACGGAAATTTAAAGACTTATCGCATGCTTGAGAATTAAATAGTACAGTTTTGTGAAGTTTACAGCTAAATATTGAGTGAATTAAAATATGAAAAATAACTTTTCACCGAAATTTTACATACTGTGATTAATTTCAACTGTTAAACCGTCATATGCGAGAAAAATATTTTCAGGCAGGTTTTGCTCAATTTTTTTATGTAATCCTATAAAATGGCTTAAATGTGTAATATAAGCCTTACGAGGTTTTACTTCGTTAATCACATCAATTGCTTCATCCAGTGAAAAGTGAGAAATATGTTTTGATTTACGTAAAGCATTTATTACAAGAATATCAGAGTTTTTAAGCTTTTGCTTTTCTTCATCCGAAATAAAACTGGCGTCGGTTACATAAGAAAAGTCTCCTATTCTGAAGCCAAAAACCTTTAGTTTATGGTGAAGCACTTCAATTGGAGTTACTTCAATATTATTGATGCTGAATTTTTGATTATCGATGATATGAAATTCAAGCTGGGGTGCACCAAAGAATCTCTTCTCTGTGAAAATATATGGAAATTCTCTTCTGATAGAATTCATAACATCTTCACTGGCATAAACGTCAACAGTTTTATTGAGTACATAATTAAAAGCCCTGACATCGTCGAGGCCTGCAATATGATCACGATGACCATGCGTAAAAATAATAGCTGAAATATCTTCCACCTTTTCCCTAATCATCTGATAGCGGAAATCGGGGCCGCAGTCAATTATAAAATTATGATCATTTATTTTTACCATGACCGAAGTGCGCAATCTGTGATCGCGTTTGTCGTAACTTTTGCAGACTTCACAATCACATGCCACAACCGGGACACCTGTGGAGGTGCCAGTGCCAAGAAAAATAACCTTCATGGAATTGTTACCGGTCATAATTGTAAATCCCTTTTTAATAAATCAACTCATCTACATCTTCTTTTGCTTCCTCAATTTCTTCACTTATCAGCTTTCCGTCATCCAATATTTCCTGTCCTTTGATTTTCTTGTAAAAATAGAGCGTAACCCTCACACCATCCAGCAATACATTATCATACAAAAGTGTAGTATCAACAAAAGTTTGTCCTGAAGCATTTTCATGTATAATAGTCATTGATTTCAGAAATTCATCACTGCAAACCGTGCTTGTTGCATACACCCCTGGAGGTGGTATGAGTTTCTCTTCTTCGCCTATAGAAATCCGGAAATATTTGTCCTCTTTGATACCATTTAGTTTCGGAGCAACAGAAAACCTTCCCCGGATAATATATTGATGATCAAGGTAGGCATTGGCCCTCATTATATTACCTTCTTTCAGCGCTTTACGTATTTTGGTTGAGCTTACCGTTTCATTCTCAATATCCTGAAGAGGAATATCTTCAACCCGAAATCCCTTTTCCTGGCTCAGTTTGTATAAATAAGAATAATCGCCCGACCGGTTATGACCGAAATGATGGTTCTGCCCAACAATGATTACTTTGGCATGCAACTGTTCAAGTAAAATGTTTGTAATAAAATCGTGCGAACTGGTTTTGGAGAATTCCTTTGAGAAAGGAAGTATTACCAGGTTATCCAATCCGGTTTTGGAAAGCAGTTTTATTTTTTCTTCCTGTGAATTGATAAGCTTTAGATCCTTTTGCTCAGGATACAAAACTTTTCTCGGGTGAGGATGAAAGGTCACAAGTGTTGACTCAGCATTCATTTCCCCGGCAATCTGTTTTAATCTTTCAATAATCACCTTATGACCCACATGCACCCCATCAAAGGAGCCTGTCGTTACAACGGTATTACCAATTTTTTCTTCTGCTTCCTGGGTACTGCAAAAAACCTTCATCTTTTAAAAATTTTAATTCTGTTTTTATTCTTTATTCTCTGTGTCATTTTTCACAAAAAAAGCCAGCTTTTCAAGCGAAGTTACTATATCGTATTCTTCAAGAAATATTCCTTCCGGTACGGTAAGAGGCACTGAAGTATAGTTTAAAATACCTTTTATACCTGCATTCATGAGCATTTTTGCAACATCATAGGTTGCTTCGGGAGAAACAGTAAGTATGGCTATTTTAATATTTTCTTTAGGCAATATTTCTTCAATTTGATTTATATGATGACAGGGTACACCCGAAATGATACGGTTTGCTTTCTGAACATCATTATCAAATGCTGCCACAATACTCAGTCGCTCTCTTTTCCCGGTGAAATAGCTGGTTATGGCTCTGCCAAGATTACCCATTCCCACAATTGCAACCTTCTGCGGTTGTTCACTGTCAATTATTTTCCCAATAAGATTTACCAGATCTTTTATTACATATCCTTTGCTCTGGCTTCCTGAGTATCCTATAAGCATAAGGTCTCGTCTTACCTGCACAGGTGTAAGATTCATCATATTCGCAAGTTCATGCGAATATATATTGGTTTTACCCTGATTGATGCTGTTAAATAAAATTCTTCTGTACTGGCTCAGGCGCTCAATGGTTTTGCCGGGTAGCTCCCTGCTTTTTTTTGGGTTCATTTTAAGTTTTTTTATTTCAAGTTGTTTACTTCCGCAAAAGCAGAAATCATTAGCTTTATAATATTAAACTAAATTTTTAAATAATGTGTTCAAACATGTTATATTTCAATGACTTTAATCTATTCGGAAAAAGGAAACCTAATAGTAAAAGTACTCCCCTCATCGGGTATGCTCTCAACTTCAATTTTGGCATCGTACAAATCTGCTATTTTTTTTACGAGCGATAAACCTAACCCCGTACCACTTATATGTTTTGTTTGCTCACTTTTAATTCTGACAAAATCTTCAAAAAGCTTTTCTAAGTCTTTCTTTTCCATTCCAATGCCTGTATCACTTACGCTAAGTTTAATTTCTCCCTTTTCCTGAAAAAGTCCCACATCAATTCTTCCACTTTGTTTATTGTATTTTACAGCATTTGACAACAGGTTATTGAAGATGATTTCCAGCTCTTGTTTATCTGCCTGTAAAGAAATTTTTTTATTACAATTCAAATGAATATCAATATCTTTTTGAATACACAGGGGCTGCATCAAATCAATGGATTGCGATGCAACTTCACATAGGTCAACCGGTTTGATATTTCTTTGTTTTTTTCCGGATTCTATTCGGGTAAAATCCAATAAATCCAGAATAAGGTTCCTCATATCCTGTACTCGTGCCAACGACCTTTGGATCATTTCCATGTAATTATCAATCTTGTCGCCGTTTCTTTTTTCCTCCATCAACCTCAGATAACCTTCAATTGCATTGATGGGAGATTTTAATTCATGTGACAATACAGATAAAAACTGAAATCTTATTTGTTTTCCCTCAACCTGCAGCTTTTGCGTCATTCTTCTCAAAAAAAGCTGCTTGGCAATATTTTCAAGACAGCTTCTGAGTTCCTTTGGTGTGAAGGGTTTTGGAACAAAGTCGTAAGCGCCGCTTTTGGTGGCTTTTACTGCAAGGTCAAGTGATGCATAGGATGTAATCATGACAACTATTACATCAATAGCTTGTTTTTTAATGTACTCAAGCACATCTATGCCCTGGATACCCGGTAACTTATTGTCGAGCAGTACAATATCAAACATGTAATTGTCAAGCAACTCAATGGCTTCTTCCCCGGTTTCTGCCTCCAGAACTTCAAAATCAAAATCTTCATCCATGAAAGGGTAGCTAACGGAGAAACTTTCCAGGATACGTTTTATTCCACTTCTTATACCGGGTTCATCATCAACTACCAGCAGGTTTAATTTTCCCATTGCCTATATTTTAAGCAATTTATTGATTTCCTTATGCAGTTGATCCATTCTTATACCTTTATCAAGAAACAGATCGGCTTTGATCCATTCTTTATCTTCTTCAGATTCTACGTCAAACAGCAGTCCTGTTTCAGCAGTTACAGCCGAAGCAATGATAATAGGTACATCAGGATATTTATTTTTAATTTTATGACACAGGATGAAACCAGTATCCTGATTTTCCATCATCAGATCAAGTATGGCTAAATCGGGTTTGATTTTTTCAATAATATTTTCTGCTTCCTGTTGGGTATCCGCAGCAACAACCTCAAATCCCATATCCTGCAGTGCAATGTTAAGTTGCAGGAGATAATCGGGGTCATCATCTACCAATAGAATTTTCTTTTTCTCAATTTTCAGCATAGCTAATTCTTTTTAATCAATCCTCAATAGCTTTTACTTTTTCTTTATTTCCGGGCAGGGAAACAAAGAAACTGGTTCCGGTTTTACCTTTATTTGGATCGTTATTGGATTCTACCTTTATATTTCCTTTGTGCATTTTTACAATACCATAAATTATGGGTAATCCCAGTCCTGTGCCTTTTCCGTCATCTTTGGTGGTAAAAAAAGGCTCAAACATACGATCCATATTTTCAGGAGAAATACCTGTACCTGTATCTTTAATTGTAAAAATAACTCCTTCGGGGTCTACCGGATCATCATCAACCTTAATGATGAGCTCGCCCCCCTCAGACATGGCATCAACAGCATTCTTTGCAAGATTAGAAAATACCTGTACCATTTGGTCATGATCACAGGCAATTTTTTGTTTATCGGTATTAACCTCAATTTTGAGGTCGATATTGGCAGGCATTACAACTGCTTTCAGGCTGCTTTTTATCAAAGACCGGGTACCAACCTCTGCAATATTTACTTTGCTTTTTCTTGCAAAGTTAAGCAATCCGCCAACAATTTTCTTGCACCTATCAGCCTGATCTACGATAAGTTTTAAATCTTTGTAATATGGCGAATCGGGCTCTATCTCATCAAGAAGTAGGTGCGCATACATAATGACTACTCCCAGTGGGTTGTTTACTTCATGAGCTATACCTGCAGCCAACTGCCCCATGGAAGCCAGTTTTTCTGATTGTTTCAGTGCAGCCTGGGTTGATGCCAGTTTATTATTCGAAATATCCAGTTCTTTAATATATTCATGCAGTTTGTCAATGGTATAGGGCAGGCACATTTCTGTTTCTGCAATTCCCTTCAGAATGGCAATTGCATGTTCATGACATGAATCATAACCACAGGCAGTGCAATTGAGCTCATCGTCCTGACTTTTAATACCCAGTTTTAATTTAACCTTTTTGATTTCCTCATCACTAAAATTTGATGGATAACGCTGATCATCAGCAATAAAATATCTTTCGAGCTTGATGCCTGAAAATCGCTTTATATTCTTTTGCCATTCTTTCTGATCCATTTTATCAGTTTGTCTTTTGGCAAAATTGCTGATATTCTTTCGTTTCAGGAAGAATTGCTGTCTGTTGCTCATTCCTGGTCCGTTGATACATCCATTACAGCATAACAGGTCGAAAAGTTTTGCTTCCAGGTATCCTTCTTCAAATTCTTTAAGAACCTCTGTAATATCCTGGCGCCCTTCAGCAACAACAATTTCACCTTTCAGGAAGTCTTCCTCCAGGTCAACGGTTTGGAGCATTCCTCCACTTATGGGAAACACTGAGCCTTTACCGGCAATAGGGGGATCAAACTCTGCGGGTTCAATATTACCAGGGGTTATCTTTTTGTCTTCAAACATACGACGCAGTTCAATAAAAGATATTACTTCGTGAACCAAATCCTTAAACTGCCCAAGTGCGGCTTCCCCTTTTTTGGCAATACAAGGACCAATGAAAACAATTTTCAGATCTTTTCCGTGCATTTCATGCAGCACCCTGGCAGTAGCTATCATTGGAGAAACAAGGGGCGCAAGGGAATTTACAATCTGGGGATGATGTTTTTCAACATAACTGACAATAGCAGGACAACTTGTTGAAATAAATGTTCGCTTCTGGTCATTTTTCAGGAGTTTTTTATATCCTTCAGCCACAAGTTCGGCACCAAAAGCCACTTCATTCACATAATCAAAGCCCAGTGCTTTTATCATCCCTACAAGGGTTTGAGAATCAGATATATCTATAAACTCTCCTGCCAAACTAGGTGCAATTATTGCAGCTACTTTGTGGGGTCCGTTAATGAGTTTCTTAACCCTGTCAATAGAAAAGGAGAACATTTTCGCGTCGCGGCTGCAAACTTTAACACAATTACCGCAGGCTATACAGCGCTCTGTTATGATCTCGGCCTGGCCATTGATGATTTTTATGGCTTTGGCAGGACATTCCCTTACACAAGTGTAACAGACCTTGCAGCGGTCTTTCACTGTATAGATAAACTGGTTTTTACCGGAATTGTCCATAAATGACTGTGCTTAAATTTTTTAAATTAACTGATAATCAAACCGGTTTTACCCTTTATTTTAATACCTCTCTCTTTTTAAATCTGGTATGCAAAGTTTTCAAATCATCCCCGGATGAAAAAAACTTTAACAGATGCTCCTCCATCATAGTATTTTGAGATGGAGAGTGAATTTTGATATTTTTTTCCAGGTCCTGGGCAGATTTTTTTCTTTGCCTTGGTTTTTCATAGCTCCAATGAATGGGTTGACCTCCTCCACCCGCACAGCCTCCCTGACAGGCCATCACTTCAACATAATGAATGTCAGTGCGATTTGCAGCTTTCAGTTCATCAAAGTATTTCTGGGCTTCAGCAATGCCGCTTACCCAGGCAAAACCAAACTCCTGTTTTCCAATTTGTACCTTTACTTCCTTTTTACTTCCCGGATTTTTGGGAGGCGTAAATTTTATATTTGATTTTGTGTCATTTATAATATTATTCAATTCTAAAGCAACAGCTTCAGCTTTACCTCCGCTGTATGACATTTTTAATCCTGCATTGGAACCCGAATTGAAAGGTAGATCAAATTTTTCAGGTGCGAGACGTAAAATATTGATGCCAAAGCTGCGCAGCATTTTATTAAATTCTCTTACTGTAAGTGTTGCATCTATTTCTGAAATCCCTTTATGTGTATTCTCTTCACGTGATGCTTCAAATTTATTTGCCACACATGCCATAAAAGAAACTGTGTAGAGCTGTCTGTCAGGATCATCAGGTGTAACATTATTATGGTTTTTTACGAGATGACCGAGTATTTGTTGTGGAGATTTTGCAATAGAAATATCAGAAATCATCTCAGGTATAAATTCTTCAGCATATTTTATCCAGGCAGGGCAACAGGACGAGAATACTGGTTTTTTGATTTTCTTTTCTGCCCTTTCTTTTAAAAGCATTGCCTCCAGTTTAACATTTATATCACTGGAAAAGCCCAAATCAAAAACCTTCTTAAAGCCAATTTTGTGCAGAGCTGCCGTGATAAGTCCGGCGGGTTTATCTGAAGGCTTCAGGTTTAACTGCTCAGTAATAGAAGCTACAAAAGCCGGAGATACCAGTGCAACCGGGTATTTTTTGGAACCGGTAAGTGCTGACTGAACCTTTTCAATATGAGAAATATCAACCAAAGCACCGGTTGGACAAACCATGATACATTGACCGCAATTGATGCAACTGGAAATATTTAACCCTTTGTTAAAGGCAGAATTTACAGTGGTTTTATTTCCCCTGGATATAAACTCAATGGCAGTTACGAGCTGAACTTCCTCACAAACTCTCACACAACGATTGCAAAGGATGCATTTGGCAGGATCACGATAAACACTGGGACTTGAGTGGTCGCGCTTATCGGTTTTCTTTTCGCTGAAATACTTACGTTCTTTGATATTCATTTCTTCAGCAAGCCACTGCAGCTCACAGTTTCCATTACGCTCGCAGTAAAGACAATCGTCAGGGTGATTGCTCAGCAACATTTCAACAAGCGACTTTTTTGCCTTCATAACTCTGTGCGAGTTGGTTTTAATAACCATGTCTTCCTCTGCAGGATAAGAACAGGATGTGATGAGGTCTCTTTTCCCTTCCATCTCTACAACACACAATCTGCAGGCTCCTGATGGAGTAAAACCGGGCATATAGCACAAAGTAGGTATTTTAATACCATTTCTACGCAATACATCCAGAAGGATTTCACCTTCTTTGGCTTCAATCGGGGTGTTATTTACATGAATAATAAAACTCATACGAAAAAAATTACTCTACTAAAACGGCGTTAAACTTACATGCTTCAAAACATGCATTACAAGCAATACATTTATCCTGTACAATAAAATGCGGTTGTCTAGGAGAACCGATAATGGCATCCACAGGACATTTTTTATAACAAGCGGTACATCCTGTACACAAATCCACATCTATTGTATAGGTCTTAAGGTCGCGACAAACACTTGCCGGACATTTACGTTCGAAAACATGTGTATCAAATTCGGTCTTGAAATTTGCCAGCATATTTAATATGGCATTGGGTGCAGATTTACCCAATGAGCATAAACTGGTATCTTTCATTACATCGGCCATACCCTTAAGTTGCATAATTCCTTTAAATCGCTCCAGTGTTTGAAAAGAATTATCCTTTTCTGGTTTACGGGTAGCAGATTCAACAATTTCCAGCATACGTGCTGTGCCTTCCCTGCATGGGATGCACTTTCCACAACTTTCATTTTTAAAAAACCGGGTAAAAAATTTGGCAATATCAAGCATGCAGGAAGTTTCATCTACTACAACACATGCTCCGGAGCCCAATGCCGAGCCTACATTCTTTAAAGCTTCAAAATCAACGATTGTATCCAATGTTTCAGGTGTAATATAGCTTCCGCTGTTTATTCCCAATATGATGGCTTTAAAAGCTTTTTCTTCCCTGACACCTCCCCCTATTTTTCCAATGATATCTCTGAAGCTTGTTCCCATTTCCACTTCTATCGTACCATAATTATTTACTTTTCCGCTTAAACTAAACAGTTTTGTTCCTTTGCTTTTTTCGTTGCCAATACTCTTGAACCATTCAGGTCCGTTTTTGAGTATTAAGGGAACATTGATAAGGGTTTCCAGATTATTTATAATTGTAGGTTTATTCCACAATCCCCGGATAGCAGGGTAAGGAGGCTTGGAAACAGGCATGGCACGTTTACCTTCAATGCTGTTATTTAATGCAGTTTCTTCTCCACACACAAAAGCCCTCGCCCCTTCTTTCACAACGATATGGATGTTAACTCCCGAATCAAAAATATTGTGACCGGTTATACCATAATCTTCTGCCTCTTTTAGAGCCTGGTTTAGTCTTTCAATGGCAAGGGTGAATTCGCTTCTGGTAAAAATAAAAGCTTTGGAAGCTCCGATGGCATAAGATGCTATCAATAACGATTCTATTACCCTGTGGGGGTCACTTTCCATGATAACCCTGTTCATGTATGAACCCGGATCGCTTTCCACAGCATTGCATATAAAATATTTCTGATCGCTGACGGCATTAAGAGATATTTTCCACTTTTTACCCGCAATGTAGGCTCCTCCACCCCTACCGGCAAGCATGCTTTCTTCAACAATATCACATACACGGGCGGGGGTGTGATGAGTGATGGTGTCTGCAAATGCCTGGTATCCTCCTCGTGCTATATATTCAGATACAGATACCGGATTGATTATACCGCAATTTGACATCAAAAGTTTTTTTTGTCCTTTATTAAACGGAAGTTCATCAATGTATGGAACATCATCCCAGGGTTGATAAATAGGATTTCTGTACTGCCCCAGCACCAAACCTTCAGGAACATGGTTGTTGAGAATTTCATCAAGAAAAACCGGAACCTTTTCGTAGGTGACATTTTGAAAAGATATCCTTGCTTTTCCGGGCATTTGAATATCGACCAGGGGCTCAACCTTGCAATTACCCGCACACCCGCCTTTAACCAGGTCAGCATCCAGTTGATGCTCTTCAATATATTCAGAAATAGCATCAAAGGTTTTCACAGCACCGGCAGCTTTGGCACAGGTGGTTGTGCCCACGTATATAAGAGGTTTGATTAAGCGTTCCTTGCTGATATAAGATAAGTGTTTTGCTATATCCGGATCATTATCTCGCTTCGGATTCAATAAAACCCGCTGAATAAGAAACTCCTTAACTGATTTGGGATCATTGATCTTCATAGATTGTATTATGATTTTCCCTGTAATGATTCAAAATGTTTTTCAAACTATCTAACGTTAGATTTGCATGGTATTCATCATTTATCTCTATCAGTGGTGCCAGCCCGCAAGCTCCTATGCATGATACTATCTCAAGGCTGAAGAGCCCGTATTTGTCTGTTTCACCGTTGCTGATTTTAAGTTGTTTCTCAATTTCAGACAAGATATTGGATGAACCGGCAACATGACAAGCTGTACCGTGGCATAGCCTGATGTGAAACTTGCCTCTTGGGCCAAACCGGAAATTGTCGTAAAACGTAGCAACTCCGTATATCTTATTGACAGAGATGTTAAGATACTTACCCGCTTCAACTATTAAATCCTCTGATAGAAACCCGTATTTATCCTGAATTTCGTGCAGCATTGGTATCAGATCGTCTCTTTGTTTATTTGGAAAACGGGCAAAAATGGAAGTTAGTTTACTGTCCATGATTTTGGTTGCTAATTTTTTAACAATATTAGGAACAAATCACGTAAATAAAAAAAATATTTGTGACTTTGTTACAAATCCTTTCTTGCTATTGCATTGAATTATGCACAAATATAGATAAAAATTGATGAATCATTACAACTTAACATTCAATAAATCAGCATAAAACCGTTAATGTTATTTAGATTAAATATGAAGAAGCATTTCAAATGAAAGATGTTAGTAAATTAACCTCATATGTCATCACAAATCTTTATTTTTGTTCCTGTGTTTTAAAACTTTATTGGAAAATGCAGACTCAGAAAGCAAAGTAAATTTTGCTGTTTTCTGATTTTATATTTCATCCAGGAACTCTTTAACCTTTCATGAATATGTCAGAAAAACCCCAAAACATAGTAATATGCATGGGAAGCAGTTGTTTTTCAAGAGGTAATAAAAAACTTGTAAAGGTAATACAGGACTATCTTAAGGAACACAAGCTTGAGGACGAGGTTATTTTGAAAGGTACTCATTGCATGGGCCATTGCGATAAAGGGCCTGTTATGCAAATTGATGAGGAAAAGATATTTCATATTACGGATACAAATCTTATTGATATTCTCAGCAATAAACTTTTAAATGAAGATGTTAAATAATTCTTCATGGTGAAATCAGCAATCAAATTATCATGCAACTAATACACATTGATCTTGATAAATGTAACAGCTCACATGCCTGCATCAGAGCTTGTCCGGTTAGGGCTATTACGGTTCAAAAAAACAGTGAGTATCCTGAGATAAACCATGACAGATGTATAGGCTGTGGCAGTTGTTTGAATGTATGCGGTGTAAATGCTGTATCCTATCTGAGTTCATTGGATCAGACCTTTGAATTATTGAAATCAAAAAGTAAAGTTGCAGCTATTGTTGATCCCAGTATCAGTGGTGAGTTTCCCGATATCAGCGATTATAGGAAATTTGTGGAAATGATTCGCAAGCTCGGTTTTGACTATGTTAATGAGGTATCATTCGGAGTTGATTTGGTAGCCAGGGAATACAAAAAGTTATTCTCCAATTTTAAAGGAAAGTATTATATAACTGCCAATTGCCCAAGTATCGTTTCGTATGTAGAAAAATTCTACCCCGAAATGATAAACAATCTTAGCCCGATTGTTACACCTATGACAGCAACTGCTTTGGTTGTAAGAAAAAAATTCGGTAAAGATATTAAAGTGGTTTTCATCGGTCCATGTGTTTCGGCTAAAGACGAAGCAAACCGGCATAAGAATGAAAAAGCTGTAGATGCTGTGCTCACTTTCCATGAATTGCGTGAAATGTTTAAAAAAGCCAATATCAAGGAATCTACCGTTGAGTATTCTGACTTTGATGAACCCATAGGCTATCTGGGCTCACTTTATCCGCATAGCAAAGGAATTATTTCAGCAGCAGGTTTAAATGAAAATCTTATTGACAGCAACATATTCACTACCGATGGCAAGTTCAATATTATGGATGCCATTGATGAGTTCAGTCAGGGTACTGAAGTTCTTAAAAAGCATTTTAATCTTTTTTACAACAAGGGATGCTTAATGGGGCCCGGCACCACACCCGATGACAGAAAATTTCTCAGAAAATCTCTTGTCATTGATTATGCCAAAAAACGTTTGAAGGACTTTGACAAGAAAAAGTGGGAAAAGAATATGGAATTGTATAAAGACCTGGATCTCTCTCGCTCTTTTATAAATGATGACCAGCGGCTGGAATTCCCTGTTGAGGAAAAAATTGAAGAAATTCTCAAATCAGTGGGTAAATCCCCGGATGAAAAATCTTCCTGCAATGCCTGTGGTTTCAGAAATTGCAGGGAATTTGCTATATCTGTAGGCCAGGGTCTGGCTCTACCAAACACATGCCTTACCTATTCCCTGAAAAACAAGCAGGATTTTATAAAAACACTCAAAACCAATAATGAAAAACTAAGAAATAAACAGAAGGAACTGGAGGAAAATGAAAAACTTCTGAAATCGGAAAACCAAAAGATAAAAACTCAGTCAGAAACCATTTCCTCACTGCTACATAACCTCCCTTCTGCTGCGGTGATAGTTGATGAAAAGCTTAAAGTAATAGAATCTAATGACGCATTTGTCAATATATTAGGAGATGATGCAAAACTTATAAATGATGTAATTCCCGGACTTATTGGTGCCGATTTGAAAACATTACTTCCCTACAACATTTATAATCTTTTCAATTATGTATTGCAAAAAGATGAAAATGTACTGGGCCGGGATGTCAACTTTAACGAAGGTTTGCTCAATATCAGTGTTTTCTCATTGAAGCAGAACAAAATCGCGGGAGCAGTATTTCGTGATATGTATGTTGCAGAGGTAAGACAGGAGGAGATCATAAACCGGGTAACTGAGGTTATAGACGAAAACCTGAAAATGGTACAAAAAATTGCGTTCTCCTTGGGAGAAGGTGCTTCCAAAACAGAAAAAATGCTTAATTCTATTATTGAAACATACAAAAAAGTAAAAAAACCTGAAGATTGATGGAACTTACGGATTTGATTTTGCAAGTCAGATAATCTTAAAAAGCACACTTTACTATTTAATGGACAATTCCTTTTACATTGAGGTTGGAGTTTTACAAAAAAGTCATACCGGTGAGCGAATATGCGGGGACATTTTTCTTTCCAGAAAAATCAAGGAAGAAAACCGCACAATTGTAGTACTATCAGATGGTATGGGGCACGGAGTAAAAGCAAACCTGCTTGCTACGCTTACTGCTACCATGGCCATAAACTTTACGGCTGAGCATAAGGATGTACATAAGATTGCCGAAATAATTATGAACACCCTGCCTGTGTGTAGCGAAAGGAAAATAAGTTACGCCACTTTTACAATTGTTGATATAGAAGAAAACGGACAGACAACCATCATCAATTATGACAATCCTGAAAGCATAGTTTTACGTGGTGAAGAAGAATTCAAAACCCAATGGCACACAATAACACTTGAAACCGGCAGTAACAAAGGAAAAGAAATTCAGGCATGTACATTTAAGGCACAAAAGGAGGACAGGATAGTATTGCTTACTGATGGTGTAACTCAAAGTGGGCTTGGAAAAGGAAAATATCTTCTGGGCTTTGGCTGGGATAACACCCGTGAACTTATTCTTTCCCAGGTAAAGGCAAATAAAGTGATCTCGGCAACCAAACTGGCATCTGCCATTGTAAACAAGGCTCACTCAAATGATGAATACTACTCAAAGGATGATATAAGCACTGCGGTAGTTTACTTCAGAGAGCCCCGCAAATTATTGCTTTGCTCAGGTCCTCCCTTTGATAAGCAAAAAGATGAATACCTGGCAGAAATAGTAAAAAACTTCAACGGAAAAAAAATAATTGCCGGAGGTACCACTGCCGATATCATTTCTTTAAAACTTGATATTCCCATAGAGGATACCCTTGAGTTCGATGATCCTGACCTCCCTCCCATTTCTCATATGCAAGGAATTGAACTGGTTACTGAAGGAATTTTGACTTTGAGTAAAGTTTCCGGAATTCTGGAAAATTACAACGAAAGAACTGAGCTTGGGAAAGGTCCTGCCGATAACATTATTAAGCTGCTGCTTGAAAGTGACGAAATATTTCTCTGTATAGGAACAGCAGTTAACATTGCACATCAAGACCCCAATCTACCTGTTGAACTGGAAATCAGACGCAGTGTGGCTAAAAAAATAGCAAATCTGCTTGAAGAAAAATTTCTCAAAGAAGTCAATCTGGAATTTATTTAGGTCAAAGTACTTACATTTATGATGATGTCATAATTACAAAAATAAAACAACCTTATTTGTAATTAGACTGGTTACAAATAAACTAAGTGTTAAAAAAAGAATCTCTTACAAAAATCAGACCTAGGCGTTTGATACTAAGGTATCAAGGAGAAAAACCTTGGTGAAACCAAAAAATAATACTACATATAATGCAAATTCTTCTTTGAAAAGCACTTTTTTGTTTTTATATTTGTTCCCACCATAGGTTAACTGTGATGTATCCGACAACTAACAAACCTTATTCATGCGGGAATTATCGCTTAGTAAAGGGGGATGAATTAAATTGTAATTAGTGAAAAGATTTATGCCATTTTCAATAACAATCTTTTCTCTTGTTTGTGTTGTACACTTTGGATTTCTGACGAAACCTGTCTCAGCGCAAGGATTTGCGGATTTTAAAGTGTATTTAACTCATGAGAATTTCCAGTATATTTCTGACCTTCCATCAGAATCATTTACTGCCGGACTTGCTGTATCCAGCTCACAATTTGTAAATCTTTTCACACTGCTTGAAACTCCACCTGCTGGTTTCATGTTGGATAGTACCTTTTATTACACAAGCCTCATCTTTTTTATTTCTTTACTGATAGCCGGCTTGATCGTAATTAACTTTTTCTGGTTAAAATCATTAAGAACCAGTAAATCATCACAAAGAAGTCAGAGAAAGCTTAAAATGATTCTTGAGTCCTCCCCTTCTGCTCTGATGATTTTCCAGGAATATAAGCTCATTTATGTAAATTCTGCATTCGAGTCACTTACCGGTTATACCCGCAAGGAGTTATTAAGCATGGAAATCTGGGAGATTTTTCATCCGGAAAGTCTCAGAAAGCTCAATACTGATGAGATAATGGTGGTAAGAGATGGGCATAATTTCCGCGGTGAGTTTGAAATCATTACCAAATTCAACAAAACCAAATGGATTGATTTTTCAACCCGTAGCTTAGACCTTGAAGGCAAAACAGCAATTCTTGCAACAGCAATAGACATCAACGAAAAGAAGAATTTTGAAAAACAACTCATAGAAACAGAAGAAAGATATTCTAATATTGTGAATGCTACCAATGACGGTATATCAGATTATGATATAGCAAAGCAGGAACTATATTTATCTCTGCAATGGATGGAAATACTTGGTTTTGGAGAAGATGAACCTGAGAGTAAGTTGAGTAGTTGGTTGTCCCTTGTGCATCAGGAAGAAAAACCCAAGATTATGAAAATAATGGATAATCTTGAAAATGGAAACTTCCATTCATTTCGCACTGAGTATCGAATAAAAGGTAAAGACAATAAATATAAGTGGATATCTGCTTCATTTACAACAATAAAGGACAAAAATGGGAAACCATTAAGAATTCTCGGTGCCCATGCTGATATTACCGAAAGAAAAGAAACGGAATCCAGGCTCAGGGAAAGTGAGTTGAGGTATAAAAGCTTTTTCTCCAAAAATTCAGCTGTAATGCTTATTGTTGATCCACAGTCAGGTAAGATTCAGGATGCAAACCGCGCTGCAATAAATTATTACGGTTATAATAAAGAAACTCTGCTCAGCATGAATATTAGCGATATTACTGCAAGGACAGCTGAACAGAAAGAAACAGAAACTGAAAGCGCTTCTCATGAAAACAGGCCATTTTATTATTTGCAGCATAAATTACAGGATGGAAGCATAAAAGATGTTGAAGTTTATAAAAGCGATATAAAAATCAGGGAAAAGACCTTACAGGTATTTATAATTTTTGATATCACCCGACGAAAAAAGATGGAACAGGAGCTTCACACAGCCAAAGAGCTTGCAGAAGAGGCCAACAGGGTAAAATCTTTTTTCGTGAGTACAGTAAGTCACGAAATTCGCACTCCTCTCAATTCTATTATCGGGCTTACTAACCTGCTGATTGACGAAGAAAACCTTTCTCCACAACAGATGGAGAACCTGAAATCCATAAAATACTCCAGTGACCATTTACTTGATGTGATCAATGATGTACTTGATTTTTCCAAACTTGAGGCAGGAAAAGTTCAACTGGAAGAGACAGATTTTGATCTAACCAACCTCATCAGGGAGTCCACAAAAACAATTGAATTCAAAGCAAGAGAAAAAGATATTGAGATCAAGGTCAAAATTGATCAGGATATTCCAAAAGTATTATTAGGAGATCCGTCAAGGTTAAAACAAATTTTATTGAACCTGTTAAGCAATGCTGTTAAGTTCACTTCTCATGGACATATAGATATAGAGGCCAAAGTTCTAAAAATAGAAAATGACCGATCTGAAATCAAATTCTCGGTTTCCGATACAGGTATAGGCATTGCCGAAGAGCGCCTCTCAGGTATATTTGACAGCTTTTCACAAGCATCCAGTGATACTACACCAATTTTTGGTGGTACAGGCTTAGGCTTGTCTATATGCAAAAAACTGGTAGAACTATTAAATGGTAAAATCGGGATAAAGAGTATGGAAGGGATGGGATCAACATTTTGGGTGGAAATTCCATTCAAAATCAGCCAAAGACCCTATCTGACCGAACTTGATAAACCCGGCGGAAAACTCAACAATCTGAAAGGAATTCACATTTTGTTGGTTGAAGATGACAAAATGAATCAGTTTGTAATGTCTCAGCTATTAAAAAAATGGTTTGCTAAACTGGATATTGCTGAAAATGGAAAAAAAGCCATAGAGAAGCTTAAAAAGAACAGCTATGACCTGGTCCTGATGGATTTGCATATACCGGAACTCGATGGTTTTGAAGCCACCCAAATTATCCGGAACAAAGATTCAGAAGTTATCAATCATGATACTCCAATTATTGCGCTTACAGCTGATGTAACTGCCGAAACACGCGAAAAGGCAAAACAGGCAGGAATGAATGACTTTATAACCAAGCCTTCCGAACCAAAGGTCATGTTTGAAAAGATCATGAAGGCTGTGATAAATCAGAAAAAAGAATTTGTAGAAAAAAAAGAAACTGAAGAAAAATCTGAAGAAAAACCCCTTCGAAAAGATAAGGAAATCCTGAAGGAAAAAGTAAGATTTGCCCTTGCCGGTATTTTTGAAGATGACCTTGAAAGTACCCTGGCTTTGATAAGCCGGTTTTTAAAAGAAATACCACGGACCTTGATATCGGTTAATGAAGCTTTTTACGATAAAGATTTTGATAATCTTAACAGACTGGTGCACAAAATCAAGCCATCATTTGCTTATATGGGTTTTAAAGAACTCACAGAGTTGATAAATCACATCCAGGATCTGGCTAAAGAAGGTAAGGAGTTTTCGGGATTAGAAGATCTTATTAAAAAACTGGATAATGAATCGAGAGAAATAATAGCTTTATTAAGAGAAATTCAGAAAGATTTTTTACGGAATAATTCCATTGATATTCAATCCCGCCGTGAATAAAGTATGAATTCTTTCAGCTAACTGTTTTTTACCTGTAAAATAGTAATTTTGGCCTTTATTAAACATGAAGGCTTTTTTTGTAATGGAAAAACATCAGCTTTATATGACCCGTTGCCTGGAACTTGCGAAAGAGGGCCTGGGAAAAGTTGCTACCAATCCATTGGTAGGAAGTGTTATCGTTTATAAAGACAAAATTATTGGCGAGGGATATCACAGAGAATACGGAAAAGCCCATGCAGAAGTAAACGCAATCAACTCAGTTGAAGATAAAGAATTATTGAGCAAGTCCACTTTATATGTTAACCTTGAACCGTGTTGTCATTTCGGTAAAACTCCACCCTGCACCGACATTATAATTAAGCACAGAATTGCACATGTTATAGTTGCAAGTGTAGACCCCTATGATTCAGTTGCCGGAAAAGGAATTTCAAAGCTTCGTAATGAAGGCATTAAAGTAGATGTCGGGTTCATGCGGAATCAATCCATGTCGCTGAATAAAAGATTTTTCACCTTTCATCAAAAGAACAGACCATACATAATTTTAAAATGGGCACAAACAGCAGATGCTTATATAGACATTGAAAGATTGCCCGGAACACCTGCCCGTCCAACCTGGATAACATCTGAAAAGCTTCGCATGCTGGTGCATAAATGGCGAACTGAAGAACAAGCCATAATGGTGGGCACAATAACAGCATTAAAAGACAACCCACGACTTAATGTAAGAGACTGGAGCGGCAATCAACCCACACGTATCGTTTTGGATGAGAGCCTTACATTATCTATGTCACTTAATCTTTTTGATAATACACAGCCTACCCTTGTTTTTAATCATCTGAAAAATAAAAAGGAAGGTATAACAGAGTGGATACAAACAGATTTTACAGATAAAAATTTCCTTCAGAATATTTTGCTGGTTTTAAAGGACCGGGGAATTCAATCGGTCATCATTGAGGGAGGTCAGAAGCTATTGCAGGCTTTTATAAGAAATAATCTATGGGATGAAGCCAGAATATTTCAGGGCAGCAAGTTTTTCGTAAAAGGACTCAGGGCTCCTTCCCTGCCGGTTGAAAAGTTTACGCAGGAATTTATTGGCAAAGAAATACTATACTGGGTAAAGAATCCACAAAACCCATACTAACTTATTATCTTATGCATTTTCTGCTGCTGGCTATATTCTTTTCATCTTGTATTATTGTAACATTTAGAATGTACAGCATTCTGAAAATTGACAATCTGCAGGCTATAACAGCCAATTATTTAGTAGCAGCAGTCCTCTCTTACATTACCTATTCCGGAGATTTTACACTGATGGATATTCCTTTCAAACCCTGGTTTCCGTGGTCATTCTTCAATGGGTTTTTGTTTATACTTGTGTTTTTCGTATTTGCACAATCTGCTCAAAAAGCAGGAGTTGCAATAACAGCGGTGGCCAGCAAAATGTCAGTTATCATTCCGGTCAGTATCGGTATATTGATTTACGGTGACTACATAAACCTTTTAAAGGCGGCAGGAATATTGACCGCATTTCCGGCATTTTACCTGATTTTTAAAAAGAAAGATAGAGCTATTGAACCGGACAAAAGATATATATTTCTGCCCTTGATCCTGTTTTTGGGGACCGGGTCAAATGACAGCATTATGAAACATGCACAGAAATACTATGTGGGTGATGAATACCTTCTCTTTCTGGGAACCATTTTCGCGATTTCACTTTTCATAGGATTGTTTTTTATGCTGTATAAAATGCAGAAAACACGTCAGGGATTGAGCATAAAAAGCATTCTGGCGGGGTTTTTACTGGGAATATTCAATTACAGTTCTACCTATTTCTTTTTAAGAGGATTATCAGTTTTTGAAAGCTCTGTATTTTTTCCCATTTTCAACGTAAGCATTGTAAGCATGGGGGCTTTGATAGGTTTGATTATTTTCAAAGAAAAACTATGGTGGAAAAACTGGCTGGGAATAGCGCTGGCAATCCTGACAATTTTGTTTATTGCTTTTGCATGAACAATAAATCTGAATAAACATGTTTAACGACACATACCGAACCCTGAAATATCAATCACAAGGCCTTTACAAAGACAAAGGAAGCAAGTTTATTGCTTTTGCTTTTCCTGTTCAAAACAAAGAAGAAATAAAAGTTCATCTTGATGATTTAAAAAGAAAATATCACGACGCGCGACATCATTGTTATGCATGGGCACTGGGTCCAAACCGTGATGCATTCAGACAAAACGATGACGGAGAACCCTCGGGTTCTGCAGGTAAACCCATTTTCGGGCAAATACTTTCTCACGATATTACAAATGTTCTCATAATTGTCATCAGATATTTCGGCGGAGTAAAACTTGGCGTAAGAGGTCTTATAAATGCTTATAAAGGCGCAACACAGGATGCCATTGAAAATAATACGATAATTGAGAAAGTTATCAGGGAAGTTTATGAATTACAATTCGAATATCCGATGATGAATGATGTGATGAGAATCTTAAAAGAACATGACCTGGAACAGCTTTCCCATGAATTTGGGCTTAGTTGTAAATTAAGCTTTGCCGTTAGAAAAGAAATAGCTGATGATATTTCTGATATTTTTAAGTCCATTTACGGTGTTAAGATCACATATAAATATACTTCATAATTCAAGTGTCTTAAGTATCCTGTCTTCAGATGATTAATCCGTACAGCCTGATTGTTAATAACTTACATTCTTTTTATTTAACCTTATAATTATCAGGCACATAGACTTTATCTTAGCTGTTAATAACTCCTCTTGCGTATATTAATTTTAAATAGTCATACTCATTCTTATTTTAGTTGTTTTTTATGGCAATTAGTATTATCATTGCGGTTGGCCTTTCAAATTTCTCAAGCTATGATAAAACTGCGAATTGTCAGTCATGTAATATCTTTTTGCATTTTATTAGTCCTGTCATGTTCCGGACCGATGCAACAGGATTTTGAATTGGAGGGCACGGTTGTTTTATTAGATAGCATTAATGTACCTGAGGTTGACAGTAATCAGAAAGCAGTAATTCAGCAATACCGCAAAAATCTTGAAGCCGAAATGAACCGGTTACTGGTTTATTCCGAAAGAGTTATGGAGAGGGGAACACCTGAAGGTCTGCTTAACAATTTTGTTGCTGACCTGGTTTTTGAAATCGGTAAAGAACTCTATGCACCTGAGGATGATAAACCAATCGATTTTTGCCTTTTAAACTATGGTGGATTAAGAGTACCCCTGCCCAGGGGAGAAATTACTTATGAAAGGGTATTTGAACTACTGCCTTTTGAAAATGAAATGGTTGTAATTACCCTGAGCGGAGAAAAAACCCTGGAGCTTTTTCATTATCTCGCAAATGCCACCAGGGGAATGCCGGTTTCAGGAATCAAGCTTGCCATTCAGGATAACCATGCTTTAGAAATACTTATACAAGGAAAAGAATTTGACATAAACAGAACATATAAAGTCCTCACTTCTGATTATCTGGCAGGTGGCGGGGATTCCATGAATTTTTTTCTTCAACCTATAAACTATGAGCTTCTTGGAATGCGTGTCAGAGATGCCATTATAAAGCACATGCAAAGAGTTCATGCAAAAGGTGAAAAGATAAATTCAGAGCTTGATGGCCGGATAACTGTTTTGGATTAACTATAAGGCAACCTGGTTTCTGTTGCTTTTATGTTTTTATTATTGGAACAAACCTGCATATTTGATTTTCTGGCAGGTTTATACAATTTATTATGTTTTGTTTCAGTAAAAAAGAAATCCTTTAATAAAACAAAGGAGTAAAATTTATATGGATTTAAAAACAAACAGACGAACTTTTACCAGGACCACTTTATTGGGTAGTTTGGCTCTTGCAAGCGGAATTCCATTTTGGGCATTTGGCAATAGCGAAGAGGTTGCCCGTCTTTGCATACTTCATACCAATGACACACATAGCCGTATTGATCCTTATCCTGCAAATGACCCCAATTATCCGAATATGGGCGGTTATGCAAGGCGCGCTGCACTAATAAATCAAATACGCAATCAGGTAGAACATGTATTACTGCTTGATGCAGGAGATATTTTTCAGGGCACTCCATACTTCAATATGTATGGTGGAGAGCCTGAACTGAAACTGATGACCATGATGGGATATGATGCTGCAACTGTTGGAAATCATGAATTTGATAATGGCCTTGACGGCTTTGCCAATATACTTCCCCATGCAGGCTTCCCTTTCATCAGTTCTAATTATGATTTCTCACGAACCATTCTGGATGGAAAGATAGATAATTATCGGATCTTTCATCGCGGAAATCTCAAAATTGGCATTTATGGGCTGGGCATTGAACTGGAAGGCTTAGTTGGAAGAAACCTTTATGGCAATACAGTTTACCATGATCCTGTAAGAGTTGCCAGGCGCATGGAAATGTTACTGAAAGAAGATCATAACTGCCAGATTATTATTTGCCTGTCGCACCTGGGTTATCAGTATGAAACTGGAAAAGTAAGTGATGTTATTGTTGCTGAAAAAACCCGTTATACTGATATTATCGTAGGAGGACACACGCATACCCTTCTAGAGCCACCTGCTCAGGTAACAAACTCCGCAGGTAAAAATGTTTATATCGGGCAAACAGGTTATGCTGGAGTGCGATTAGGCCGCATGGATCTTTATTTTAATACTGATTCGACAGAAAAATTTGTCGAATTCAATACAACAAAAATTTTTAAAAATCAAGAGATATAAAATTTTTTTTTTAACTTTTTTTTTTGAATTTTTGTTAAGAAGTATTGGGGATTTTTCTGGGTATCCTAATTGTTGTAATTCAATTACATACAATCATTTTGTATTATTAACCACTGATAATTCTGAGATATTTTAGAAGAAATGGAGATAAAGCACGAAGAAGTATGGTCTAAATGCCTGAGTGTTATAAAAGACAATATTACACTGAACAGCTATAATACATGGTTTGCACCCATTAAACCTGTTAAAATAATAAATAATGTCTTAACCATTCAGGTGCCAAGTCAGTTTTTTTATGAGTGGCTGGAAGAGCACTATATTGAGCTCCTCAAAAAAACTATAAAAAAAGAATTGGGTAGTGATGGCAGACTGGAATACAGTATCATCATGGATAACACCCATAATAATCACACCAAGCCTTATACTGTTAATGCACCCACACTTAACAGGAAAGCTTTGAAAAACCCACCGGTAACTATGCCATTAGATTTAAACAAAGAAAGTGGTAAAGCCGTTCCCAATCCCTTTATAATTCCCGGGTTGAAAAAACTTAATATTCACCCCCAGTTAATTGAAACTTATAATTTCGATAATTTTATACAAGGAGATTGTAACCGGCTGGCCCGAAGTGCAGGTCTTGCAGTAGGAAAAAATCCGGGAAAGACAGCCTTTAATCCTTTATTGCTCTACAGTGCAAGTGGTTTAGGTAAAACACATCTGGCGCATGCCATAGGTATAGAGGTAAAAAATAATTTTTCTGATAAAACAGTTTTATACGTTTCCTGCGAGCAGTTTACCAACCAGTTTATTGATGCAGTTAAAAATTCCAATCAAAACGATTTCATCCATTTTTATCAAATGATAGATGTTTTGATTGTAGATGATATTCACGCGCTTGCGGGCAAACCCAAAACACAGGATGTGTTTTTTCATATTTTTAACCAGTTGCATCAAAGTGGTAAGCAAATTATCATAACTTCCGACCAACCACCGGTTGAAATGAAAGGAATTGAACCCAGACTGCTCTCCAGATTTAAATGGGGACTGTCTGCCGATTTGCAGGTACCTGATCTGGAGACTCGTATTGCTATCCTTAAAAAGAAAATCTATAATGACGGAGTGGAAATGCCACAAAATGTCGTTGAGCTCATTGCAAACAGCATTACCAGCAACATACGTGAAATGGAAGGTGCATTGATTTCTATTCTTGCCCAGTCTTCCATGAACAAAAAAGAAATTACACTTGAGCTGGCAAACAGTATAATTCAGAAGTTTGTAAAAAGTACACCAAGGGAAATTACAATTGAATACATACAGAAAGTTGTTGGTGATTATTTTGATATATCAATTGAAAAAATCAATTCAAATACCCGAAAAAGAGAAATTGTACAGGCAAGACAACTAGCCATGTTTTTTTCAAAAGCATATACCAAAAATTCGCTTGCAGCCATCGGAAGTAAACTTGGTAAAAAGGACCATGCCACAGTACTGCATGCGTGTAAAACTGTTCGAAATCTTTATGACACCGATCGCAGTTTCAAAAAGCATTTTGATGAGCTTGACAATATGATTAAAATAAAAATGTAGAATTTTTAATCAATTCTCTATAGGACCCCGGATCAACATTTTAAATGTTTCCGGGTTTTCTTATTATTGAAGAAAAAAGTATAGAAAAACAATGTAATAAAAACGAATTGAATAGAGATGAAACCTCCACGATTAAGCTTTAAAGACGTACGAGTATGATTATTTCAAAAATTAATTATCACTCAGCGTATAAAAAAAATTTGGTGGTTCCATCTGACCAAATTAATCAAATTATAAACTGATGAAACCCACATGAGTAACACCCGCCCGCAAAAGACAATGAATAAGGTGTATGTGGGTTTCATTCAACAACTTAAAAACATTTTATTCGAATGAAAATACTTATGGTATGCCTTGGTAATATTTGCAGATCACCCCTTGCAGAGGGTATAATGAAAGCCAAAGCAAAAAAGTACAATCTGGATATTGAAGTAGACTCAGCCGGTACGGCAGCCTACCACGTTGGTGAATTGCCCGATCCACGTTCCATGGAAATAGCAGCCAGATACGGGATTGACATATCTGACCAGAGAGCCAGAAAATTCAGAGCAGAAGATTTTGACAGGTTTGATAAAATATATGCCATGGACGGTTATAACTTTTCGGATATTGCAGCGTTGTCGCGCAATGGGAAAGATCTTGAAAAGCTTCAAATGATCCTTGACACAACACACCCTGGCCAGAATAAATCCGTACCTGACCCTTATTATGGTGGGAAAGACGGTTTTAATCACGTTTTCAAGTTACTTGACGATGCCTGTGAAGTTATTGCCAAAAATATCTCAAACCATAAATAATAATTTATTGGCCGGTGAAATCCCAGAAATTCAGCAATCTGCCCGACGGTAATGCAATCAAAGATACCTGCAGCAAACTCTCTTATGTTGTTAAAAAGACACCTGTTATGACTTCTGATACGCTGAATAAGATTTCAGGGGCAAATTTATTTTTTAAATGCGAAAACTTTCAAAAAGCAGGTTCTTTTAAATTCAGGGGAGCCAACAGTGCATTGCTTCACCTTGCCAATGAGGAAGCCATCCATGGTGTATGTACCCATTCATCAGGAAACCATGCACAAGCGCTATCACTGGCCGCCAAAATCAGGAATATAAAAGCCCATATTGTAATGCCACGCAATGCTCCGGAGGTGAAGGTAGATGCCGTTAAATCTTACGGAGGGCTTATCACATTTTGCGAACCCACTCTTGAGGCAAGAGAAAAAACCCTTGAAGTTATACAGAAGCAAACACAGGCAATCTTTGTACATCCCTACAACGATTATCGAATAATGGAAGGACAGGCAGGTTGTTTTTATGAGTTTCTGCAGCAAACAGACCAGAAACCCGATTATGCAGTTGTGCCATTGGGAGGCGGTGGGTTGCTTAGTGGTACCCTTCTGTCTGCAAGATATTTTTCAGAAAATACAAAAGTTATAGGTGCCGAACCACTTAATGCCAATGATGCATGGCAATCATTTCAGCAAAAGAAATTTGTACCTTCAGTAGCTCCGGATACCATTGCAGACGGTTTAAAAACCTCCCTGGGTAGTTTAACATATCCCATAATAATGAATTATGTAGAAGATATTATAACAGCACGTGAGGAGTCTATAATCCATGCCATGTATATGGTTTGGGAGAGAATGAAAATTGTTATAGAACCCTCTGCAGCAGTGCCGCTTGCAGCCATCCTGGAAGATCCGGGCAGGTTTGCAGCAAAAAATGTGGCTGTTATTTTCTCAGGTGGAAATGTAAACCTGAAGAATCTTCCCTGGAAATCTGCTGAAATCGAATAATTCTCATTAACTCATCAGAAAACAAATCTGATACCCATGCGAACTTCTTCTCAAAATATCAAAAACAGTGATAAAAACTCTAGTCAAAAGCCCTGTGGTAGCCTTTATCTTATTCCTGTAGGCCTGGGATCTGAAAATATAAATGATATTTTACCAAAGGGGAATTACGATAAAATTAAAGGGCTTGATGAATTTATTGTGGAAAATGTGCGAACCGCGCGCAGATTTTTAAGAACAGCAGGTTTTAATAAAAGTTTTGATGAGATAACATTTCATATTCTGAATAAACATACCCCTGATGAGGAAATTCCTGGGTTTTTAAAAAACGCTGAAATGGGTAAAAATATAGGTTTATTGTCGGAGGCCGGCGTACCCTGTATTGCAGACCCTGGACAGGTTGTAGTGAAATATGCTCATGAGAAAGGCATACGGGTTAAACCGTTAGTTGGGCCCAGTTCAATTTTACTGGCTTTGATGGCTTCAGGATTCAACGGGCAAAACTTTGTCTTTCATGGATATCTTCCCATTGAAACAAAACATCGCATACAAAAAATAAGGGAAATTGAACAAGATATTTATCGAAAGGAACAAACACAGATTTTTATGGAAACTCCATACCGAAACAATGCCCTCATTGAAGATTTAATAAATACCTGTAAACCGGATACAATGCTTTGCATTGCAAGCAATATTACCTGTAATAATGAGATTATTATGACCCGCAATGTTCTTGACTGGAAAAATCAATTACCCAATCTTGATAAGCAACCTACGGTATTTCTTTTATATAAATAATTCTCTTATTTGGAGTCAATACTGATTGCAGGTTTTTTGGTCCTGAAAGTATAAACCAATACACCAATGCCCAGTAAAATCATGGGTATACTTAGTATCTGGCCCATATTTATAAACAGATTTTCTTCAAATGGTGATTGAACTTCTTTTACATATTCCACAACAAACCTCCAGACGAAAAGTGTAATAAGGAAGTAGCCCGAAAGAAATCCCTCATAAAGCTTATGCATCCTTTTGAAGTAAAGCCATAGCATACTTGTAAATATGAACAGATAACCTGCACCTTCGTAAATTGCAGTAGGATGACGTGGTTCAGTAAATACAGGGTCGGCTCCTCTGAGCCATGCTGATACATTTTCTATAAACTTAAAACCCCAGGGATGATCAGTGACGTACCCATAAATTTCATGATTCATAAGGTTACCCATTCTGATAAAGAAAGCTGCAAGCGCAACTCCTATGAGCAATCTATCCGTTGTCCAGAGAAATCGCATATGAGGAAATTTCCTGTAGTAACGAAGCATTGCCAGTATTATTCCAATTGCCCCTCCGTGGCTGGCAAGGCCTCCCTGCCATATATATAAAACCTCAATTGGGTTGGCTATATAATAATCAAAATCATAAAAAAAGCAATGCCCCAGACGGGCACCCACAATACTACCAATAGCTATGTGAATTAACAGACTGTCCAGCTCCTTCTGCCCCATTTTTTCACGTTTGAAAATCAAACGCATAATTTCATATCCAATGTAAAAAGAAAGAGCCCAAAACAAACCATACCATCTTACAGTTAGCGGACCGATTGAAAAAATCTCAGGGCTTGCCTCCCAGGTTATTTGTAAAAATGTCATATATAGCTTATTGTTTTATTCAAAATTTAAAAGTTCTACATCAAAAATAAGTGTAGCATTGGCCGGTACGGGTCCCATAGCACGCTCACCGTAGGCCAGTTCAGGTGGAATAATAAAACGGTATTTTGCACCTCTTGACATAAGTGCAACACCTTCATCCCAACCCGATATTACTTGTCCTTTACCCAGCAGAAATCTGAAAGGCTGCCCACGTTCAACCGAAGAGTCAAAAATATTTCCATTCATAAGAAACCCGGTGTAATGCACTATCACAACCTGTCCTTCCTCAGGAGAAATTCCGGTACCTTCATTCACGATAATATACTGTAGGCCTGATTCTGTTTCAAAAATTTCTTTACCAGAAATATCAAATGGTTGAGGGCGTTTTACTTCCTCTGCGTCAATAACTTCTACATCAAAAACAAGATTGGAAGCAGGGGGTATGGGGCCACGCCCCTGTTCACCATATGCAAGCTGATAGGGTATCCAAAGCCTGGCCTTGTCACCAACTCTCAACTTTGAAATCCCTTCTTCCCATCCTCTTATTACCATACCTTTACCTAAAGTAAAATCAATAGGCTCATCACGTTGCAGCGAAGAATCAAAAATTGACATATCTTCAAAGAAACCGGTGTAATGAATTCTAACCCTCATTCCAGGTAAAAGCATCATTCCGTCACCCGGTTCAACAACCAGGTATCGGAGTCCACTTGTAGTTTCAGTAAAACTTACATCATCAGCAATGTCAAAAGGCTGTGGGGCAGGCTCAATCTTTACGATTTCCAATTCAAAAATCAATTTGGAATTTGCAGGAATATCTCCCATAGCCCTGTCACCGTAAGCCAAATCAGGGGGAACAATCATTATTGCCCTGTCACCTTCGTTCAATAAACCTATTCCTATTTCCCAACCAGTAATAACCTGTCCAGCCCCCATTTTAAATGATACCGGTTCTCCCCTTTCATAGCTATTATCAACGATTGTGCTATCCTCGAGTAAAAGTTTATAATGAACAAAAACCAAATCGTTCAGTAGCGGGGATGGCCCATCACCTTTTTGAGTAACACGATATTGTATTCCTGAAGTATGACTATCATAAACGGGCTGAGCAATACGCTGTGGTATTGAGCAAGCTGAAAGTAGAGCTATAAATAAAATACTAAAAGTTATATTTTTCAGTTTTGCAGTGACCATAGCTTTTCTTTTTCGGTTGTTTAATTGTTAAAGGCTTGAGGGTGCTAAAATTTATTCTACTCCAAGCACTTCAATTTCGAATATCAGTGTTGAGAAAGGAGTAATAACCGGTCCTCTTTGTTGATCAGCGTATGCAAGATAAGAAGGGATAATCAGGGTAGCCCTGGAACCCACATTCAGTTTTGATACACCTTCATCCCAGCCCCTGATTACCTGTCCTCTTCCAAGACGGAACGTAAAAGGCTGGCCTCTTTCAACTGAAGAATCAAAGACAGTACCGTCAAGAATTTTTCCTGTATAATGAACTGTAACATTCTGACCACTTTGTGGTTTCGGACCGGTACCTTCTTCTTCTATAACAATAATCAATCCGCTCTCTTCGGATTCCACGGTTATATTATTATCTGACAGATAGTCCTGAAGTAAATCTTCTTCCAGATGTTTAGCTATTTCCTGCTCCTTTATTCTTTCCTCTCTCTGTTTATTAACATATTCGTTATATTGCTCCTGAGTGAAAATATCCAGAACCTTTATGTCAACATAAATACTGTCTTCTTGTCCTATAAAATCAAGAATTGGTGTTTTGGCAGTAGTTATGAAGAAGCTCATCGCATCAAATTTGAAAGTTGCACTATCACCTTTGGCCAGCATTCTTAAGCCTTCATAAATATCACCTGCATATTCTGAGGGAATAACAGGAATATACATTAACTCGCCAATATCCTTTGTGTGAAAAAATACGGAATCCTCCGGATAACGATATGCAACTTCCATTTTAACAATATTGTCTATTAAGGCTTTATCTCCCCTGTTACTCTGATGAATTTTATATGTCAGCCCGCTGTCGGTTTGTTTAAAATCTTTTGATCCGCAGGCACTGAACAAGAAGATCATAAAAGGAATGCTTAAATAAAATAACTTTTTCATATGTAAATAATTTGTTTTTTAGCAGTCATATGGAATACCCATGCCCAATTTTTATTGGTGTTTGTGCGTTTGTGCATACATGGGTATTTCATAAATCTGCTTTTACTGGTGAAATTTTAAATTAATTATAAGTTATATCAATTAGTTCAATATCATAAACAATAGTAGCTCTTTTGGGGATTTTAGCACCATCACCAGGCACACCATGTGCGAGGTGAGATGGCATTATAAACCGGGCCTTATCTCCTACTCTTAGCAACAAAATACCTTCCTCCAGCCCACTTTCTACCCCACCCCTTCCGATACGAAACTGCCTGATGCCGTCTTCCTCTGAAGAATAAATCAGATCACCTGTAAGCAGGCTTACTGTATAATTTAACCAGGCAATTCTGTCTTTTTGGGCAGGTTCTCCGGTTCCGTGTTCATAAATCATATATCTTAAACCCGAACCTGTAGACTTCATGTCCCAACCATGGCGCTCCACAAAATCCTCAATTTCCTGTTCTTCAGCATCTATGAGTAAAACATTCGCGCCAAGCAATGATTCACGCATTTCTTCGCGGCTGGTCTGTCTTTCTTGTTTTCCCGAAGTATTACATGAAATTACCAGAAACATTATTGTTAAAAGAATAATAATACGATTGAAACTCATTTCCGGAAAACCTGTTTTATTTTGAAAAATTTGTCTGTTTTAAAATCCATCGCAAAGTTATGAATTATATTCCAGCCCCTGTAAGGCTTTGAAATTATCCTTGCTGACATCTTTTAAAACGCTCTCAAAATATTTTATTGTACCCTCCATCGAATCTTTATAATTGCCTCCTGCAGCATTTTTGTGGCCTCCACCATTGAAATATTTCCTGGCAAGAATATTAACATCCAAATTGCCTTCAGAGCGAAAAGAGATCTTAATATTTTCTTTTCTTTCAATGAAAATTGCAGCCAGGAAAATTCCCTTGATACTTAAACCATAATTTACCACACCTTCGGTATCTCCATCTTTGTAATTAAACTCTTTCAGGTCTTGGGAGGTCAGAAAAATGAATGCTGTTTGATATTGCGGAAGTACTTTTAATCTCTGGCTTAGACAATGCCCTAACAGCCTCATCCGTTCTTCCGAATAGGTATCATAAATTAACCTGTGAATTTTTTCACCATCAATTCCAGTTTCCATAAGATGCGCCAATATGTAATATGTGCGAGGATTGTTACAACCAAAGCTCAAGGAACCGGTATCTGTAATAATACCTGCATACAAACATTCCGCAATGGTTTTGCTTATGGCATTATTTCCTTCTAGTGAAACAATAAATTCATAAATCATTTCTGCTGTAGAAGATGATTCTACATCAGAATACACATAATCAAAGTGGGGCCTGGGATCGGGATGATGATCAATCAGAATTTTGGGTGCACCGGTTTTCTTTAACCGGCTGGCAATATCCTCGGTTCTTGCAATATCATTGAAATCCAGACAAAATATCAAATCTGCTTCTTTAATAATTTTTCCGCTAAGCTTCGTATTATTCTGTGCTATAATTATTGTTTCACTTTCAGGAATCCACTCCAGGAAAGAGGGAAATGCATTGGGTGAAATCACATTGACATTTTCAAAGGAAGAATTCCTTAAATAATGATATAAGCCTATACTTGAACCAATTGCATCCCCATCGGGGTTAACATGGCTTACGATAAGAATTTTCTTTGATTTATCCGACAGGAGCTCTCGTAGCGATTGAAGATTATTCAAGTTTTCAGTTTTTAGATTTCAAAATCCACTTGTTAATAACATCCTGAATCAGACAGGGGTTGAGTTTATCAAGGTTTGATATTATCACAAAGTTAAAAAAAAACATGCAGGGCATAATAAATCAATCAAATTAATTATTTTTATAGGATATTTAACTCATTTAAATTTCAATTTAAAGAAAACAGGTACTTCACTATCGAAACTCAATTCAAAAAAAGAAAACAATAAAAATTACTAATTATGGCAGGAAAAATAACCTTTACAATAATTAAGCCCAGTGCAGTTAAAAACGGCTATACCGGCCCGATACTTGCAAAAATCCATGAAGCCGGATTTAAAATTATTGCATTGAAATATATGCACCTTAGTCTGAAACAAATTCAGGATTTTTATAAAATTCATAATGGTAAGGCTTTTTATGAAAAATTGGTAGAGTATATGTCATCAGGTCCTGTCGTGCTTGCCATATTGGAAAAAGACAATGCTGTGGAAGAATATCGTAAATTACTGGGTTCAACTGATCCTGGTTCTGCTGATGAGGGGACTTTGAGAAAATTATTTGGAACAGGTCTGCCTATGAATGGTTTACATGGTTCAGATTCAGATGAAAATGCCATTATCGAATCTGATTACTTTTTCAGCAAACTGGAAAGGTTTCATTATTAATATTTATAACCTCTCTGGTTAATTTACTTTTTGGGTGGGAAAAAACTCTTCGAAAGAGTAGTCATTGTAAAGAAAAATAATTTTAATAACATTTTTCCCTGTTTCTTTATTTATCTTTTCTGTTTTATCTCTAGTATCAGATGGGTATTCTGCTTCTGATGTTGATTGCTTTTCACCTTCAGGATTCTCATATTTTACATCTTTCTCATCCTGATCGTTTTCTATGCTTATCTCAAAGGGTAATTCTTTTTTGTTATTCGTTATTTTTTCGGTTGATTTATGAGGTACATCGGGTTTCTCATAAAAATCTGAGAAAAGGTCTCTTTCCTTACCAAAAATATTACCTTCTCCCTTTAAGAGCCAATTCACTTCAATTTCAGGATATTTATCCAAAACCTTTTGTATAAATTCCAGGCTTGGTTTATTTCTTTCCGATAAAATATGTGAAATAGTTGAGCGGGGAACTTCCAGACTATCGGCAAATTTTGATGCCGTTAAGTCATATTTCTTTAATATCTCCTTTATACGATTTACCATTGCAAATTATTGTTTACATAAGTTAATCAACGATTGTTTACTGTTTTATGCATTTGTAAATTTACATATTTTAGTGTTATTTGCAAATGTAAATACAATAATTATTCAATTAAATATTTATATAAAATTTATAATATACTTAAATAAAGCTATTTATAAATTTATAGCGTCATGAACAATTTTTTTCACAAAATTAGATTAATTATAATTTATAACTAAAGTAAATATTGATTTAAATCTGATATAAAACTGATTTAGAGCACACTATTTTAAATATTACCTGAAAAACACTGAACCTCTAAGATTAAAAATTATTTCGTACACAATCTTGACAATTCACAAACATAACCTCTTACAAATAAACATTTAACATTTGTAACTAGTTCTGTATTACAGTCAATAACCAACATGTTGTCACAACTGTAAACTATATGTTGTTTACATCTGTTATCATAAAATTTGGTTTGCGAAACATAAGGTTATTGTTACATTTGTAAATACATAATAGTTTTATTCTCCTAACTGGAGATTTTTGAAAACAAAACATTATGCCAGTATTTCCTAAAAAAAATACTTGATAATTTAATAGCAGGGTAATATTATTTATCTCAAAAAGAATATTTGTTTTTTACTCTCTCCCATTTCAATCATATAAGTAAGCAAATGATCTTGTTTTAATATAATATTCTTAGAAAATATTACAGCATCAACAATTTTTATTTAGCCCAGGTTATATCTGCCTGAGATTTTAATATTTCTGTTTTTATAATACACAGGTAAGGAAAAACCAATTCATACAAACAAATTCGGAAATATTTTATTTCCTAATTATTAGATACACAGATACCTATCTCTCATTTCCAGTACTTTAATCATGACAATAAAGTAATATTGATCATAAAAAAATACCAAAGAACTGGTATGCTCCTTAATACTTCTCCGCAAAGGGGACCACACTATGCCACCGTGCTATCTGCGGGTCGTAAAACCGTACGCCGTAATTCCCGCATTGCTCGGGACAGGCTCCCCAATTCAGCCCAAAATCATCCTGGAATTCTTTGCCGTTTTATGTGTAGCGGTTTTGATAGGTATCATCCTCGTTTGGTAGGGCAAAACTCTGGGTAGGGATGGCCATGCCGAAGGGGAACCAGGCGGCTTGCTGGCTGATCTTCCCGCCGGTGGCAGTGTAGGTGTAGTGGAGCATTGGGTTGGTTTGGTATTTTTTGATGGGTAAATATAGGAAAAATTGAAAAGATAACCGGTATTTTCAACGGTAGCCCCTTGTAGAGAAGTGCATTTCGGCGCGTCTCAATAACAAAACCGCGGAATATCGCTGGAAGCGCAAATGCAATTTCCGCTCAGCCAAGGTATTTGTAATGTAAAATGAGAGAATAAAAAAAAAGAAGAAAGCCGAAAGTTCAATCTAAAGTTTGATTGCTTTCACATGTTCTGCACGATTATTAAATCTGACTCTTACGATGTAAATACCTGAGGCGAGCGATTCGATGTCGCCAAAAGGTCTCACTTCGTTATAACCTGGAAATATTTCAATATTTTGTTCTGTCCACATAATATTCCCGCTGCTGTTAATAAAGTCAATACTGATAACCTCAGGATGATTGGCATAAATTCTGAGAGCTGAATTATACGTAAGAGGATTGCTAAGTAATGTTATCATTCGGGGATCAACCTTGGGTCCTTTAAGAATTTCAACAGCAAGTCCGAAATTTGGGATACCAAATCCATAGAGAGTATCGGGATATAGAAATCTGTCGGAACTTTGAATAATAGCTTGCCTTAATTGTTGATTAGAAAAATCCGGAAACTTCTGCCACAGGCATGCAGACATTGCAGCAATCAAGGGAGATGAAAAGGATGTTCCATTTGCATTACCCGTGGTTCCTATAAGATTAGCCACCGATACTCCCTGTGCCTGGGCCATAATATCAGGTTTAATCCGACCATCGTAACTAGGCCCGAATGAACTGAAATTCACTCTTTCTCCCTTATTATTGGTTCCACCGACAGATAGTGTGCCAAATGCATCTGCAGGCGAACCGATGTAACCCCATGGTCTGTTACCGTAGTTTCCTGCACTGTTAACAACAAGAATGCCCCGGCTGAAAGCTTTGTTGGCTGCCATTGCAACAATGGTTGTTTCTCCATCAAGGTCAGCATAGGTGTAGTCCTGCAAAGGATTGTCAAATGTTGTATATCCCAGGGAAGAATTGATAATATCTGCTCCGACACTATCAGCGAATTCTGCACCCACCAGCCAGTTATATTCCTCTATTCGAAACTCGGAGGAAGCATCTTCAGTTCGCAGCAACCAGTAAGATGCGCCTAATGCCGCACCTGCAAAATCACCAGGCAAATAACCTCCCATAACTGATAATACATATGTGCCATGCGGATGGCTGGAAAATATATTTCCTACGGGATTAACAAAATCACGATATCCTAAAATCCGGTTCTGATTCCAGAGGTAATTAAAAGCTGCCAGGGTATCTACGGCAGTATAGCCTGCATCCAGCAAAGCAATTACTTTTCCATGGCCCCAGTAGCCTCTTTTATGTAATTCCTGTCCGTTTACCAGATTTACCTGGTTAAACGCACTTCCGTATTCAGGGTAACTTTGATTAATATAAAAAAGTGAGTTCTGAACAAATTCAAAAAAGTCGGTTTGACTGTGATCATAATTTATTAAATCCTGCATGCCACCGACTTCCTCAAGTTTTTCCTCTGTTTTTTCTTCCGGTAAAGGTTTTACATTTTCAAAACTTAAAATAAAGGGATACTGATGTAGGATATCCAGAATGGTTTCATCATCAATTCGCAACAGTGCACCATTAAACCAGCGGCTTGAATAAAAAACCTCAATAGAAGCTTGATCTGACAGGGTTTGCAAATATGTCGGCGAAACAGGTAAGTCATAATCATCGAGCGGAATACTTTGTTTCAAACGCCGCTCAAGTGCTCTCTCCGATAGAAACTCATGGGGACGGGATAATGAATAGGGCGATTCGTCTTTGTCAGTAAAGTTTACCCAAATCATCAGATGCTCAGAACCTTTTATGCTCTGTGAAAGAAAGAGTAATATGAAGATTATGGGTAAACGAATATTCATTAATGAAAATTTTCCTGAAACATTTTTAATTTAGTCTCCAGAGTTATAATATTTTGCCGGAAATAAAAACTATCATTCAATCAAATCCAAAATCCATAAGTGTATATGAATAATCTACTCCTCTTATAATGGTGCCGTCAACTTCTTTGCTTAAATCTACAAATTTTTTCTTTACCATGCCTACCTGCCAGGCAAATACTTCATATTGATATTCTTCACCTATAAGGGTTACAAAATCTTTTTGCAATACCCTTACAGTTGAATCAAATTGCAGATAACCATTATGATAGGGCTCGTAAATATGAGAAACAACATATTCCTGAGAAGGTTTATTATTAAAAGCATTTCCATTCCATTTCTGATTAAGTTTTAGAGGAAAGGTAAGCTTCAGGTATGTAATATTTTCTTCTGTTCTGAATGCACGACTACCCGAAATCTTGGCTCTCCAGGTATTTTTATCTATCCATTCATCCTCATCTGTCATGCGCCAGAATCTTTCCAGTCGCATGCTTTCTTCTCCTTCGCTGTCGGTAAAAAATTCACTGTTGATTTCAAGTACCTGGTATTTGTAATGAAAAACCTCTCCCAAAAAATCATCATATACCGTAGAATCAACATCATAGATAAGCCATTTTCCGGATGTGTGTCCAAAGAACTCTGTCCCCAATACAGCAGGCTCTCCCTCAGAAGATTCGCACGAAATGAAAATCTGACCTGCAATTCCTGCCAAGATAACTGCAGAAAAGAATTTTATTAAGTAATCCTTCAGTTTCATGTTAAAATTGATATGATATAATTACCTGAAACCTGCTCTGTCCCATGGTTCATCACCCCTTTCAGGGCCTGGTCGAAGAGGTATGGCCTCATCATCCTTTTCAATAAAAATCTCTTCTTCAATGACTTCTCCTTTGTCATAAATCACTCGTTTTTCTGTTTCACCCTCCTGGCTATACCACACCCATTTCCCATCATTCAGATTTTCAAGATACTGACCTGTAACCATTAAACTACCATCGGGGTAAAAAATTTCATATTCTCCATTTAGCTCATCATCCTTGTACCAGGCCCTTATGTAAATTGATCCATCTTTATAATATCTCTCAAATTTACCATGGAGATTATCATGATGCCAGGTTTGCAGTTCAGCAACAGTTCCGTCATCATAAAATATTTTCCATAATCCATGGTTTTTTCCATCCTGGTATTGATGTTCTGTAAGTAATATCCCGGATTCACTATAAAATCGCCATAAACCCTGCATTTTCTGATTTACAAATATACCTTCTCCTAAAATCTCATTGTTTCTGTGATAATAGGTTGCTTTTACTTCTTTTTCGCCGGGCTCATGAACAAGTTCGGCCCTAAGCTGCCCCTGCGGATAATAATATCTGAAAACCCCAACCGGATTATTGTCAACAAAATTCCCTTCGTAGCGCAGGCTGCCATTTTCAAAAAAACCTCTCCAGGGTCCCTGGCGAAGACCGGCCGCATCTTTTCTGTTGTATTGATTATTCTGGGCATGGCCGGTAGTAAAGCTCAGTAATGCAGCAAACAGCGAGAATAATATTAAATATTTTGCAAAAAATTTCATCAATCAGGTTTTAAAAATGGATTCAGGAAAACTTTTACTTTATTGTAACGCAGAATTTAACTATCCATTGTTAATTATAACCAAGTGAATGTCCACTTATGCTTACCTGGCCTTAAGATTCATAAAAATCTGCAAGATAATTTTTAAAATCAATCAAAGCAGGAAATGCATAATCTATCAGCTTATAATTCTCAGATATTTCCTTTTTATTGACACTGATATAAACTGTTTTCATCTTCAGGTTTTTACCAAACTTCATATCGTTTAGTGTATCTCCAATCATTATGGATTTCCTGAAATTTATTTTTGGAAATTCTTTTTTTGCTTTGAGGGCCATGCCTGGCATAGGTTTGCGGTAAAAACTGTTTTCTTCGGGTAATGCCGGACAATAGTAAATCTTATCTATCCTTCCATTGGCATTTTTAATTTCCGAGAACATGAAGTCATGTATTTTTTGCAAATCATCTGAGGTCATCAACTTTTTATGGATCCCCTGCTGATTGGTAACAATAAAAATATTTCCGAATATACCTGAAAACCATTCTATGCTTTCCTTAACACCATCAATAAACTGAAAATCTTCAACTGATTTAACGCATTCGTATTCAGGTCTTTTGTTTATCACGCCGTCTCTATCGAGAAACAAGCTCCAGGTTTTATCAGGCTTAAGAGGCATAATTTGCCGAATGGATTAATCTTTGATTAATTTTTTTCATGATTACCCGAAACATCAAAAACAGCCTGTGTTAATCTGCTCCATGAAAATCTGTCTTTTTGCGATTGTACTCCTTTTTTGAGTTCCTCCGCCATGTTCTTATCAAAAAACCGATGAATGGCGCGTGCAACCTTCTCAGGTTCAGGCTTTACAACCAATCCTGCAACATTATTGGGAACCATCTCGGGCAGGGCACCTACATTGGAAACAATCATGGGAATATCAAAGTGATATGCAACCTGTGTAACACCACTCTGGCTTGCATCTTTATAAGGCTGAACAACAAGATCACTGGCACAAAAGTATTGTGCCACCTTGTCATTGGGTATAAATTGTGTGTGCAGAATCACTTTATTTCCCAGACCTTGTTCCCTTAAAATTTTGTAATAGGGCTGATCGGAGGAATAAAATTCTCCGGCAACAATCAGTTTCACAGGTAAATCAGATAACAAAGAATGGCCCATTGCCTCAAGAAGTATATCCAATCCTTTGTAATCCCTTATGAAACCGAAAAATAAAATATACCTGTACTCCGGCGAAAGCTTCAATGCTTTCAATGCTTCATCCCTTGAAATTTTTTCTCCAAAATTATCATACAACGGATGAGGAGAGTACATCTTTGGTTTTCCTTTTTTCTCAAAATATTCCAGTTGTTTCAGAACCGATTTGCTGAGAGTTACGAAGCCATCACTCTTTTTTACATACCAGGATGTCAGTAGCTTGTCTCCGGGTCTTTTTTCATGGGGAATTATATTATCGGCAATGGTAACTACCCTTGTCTTTTTATTTTTCCTTACAATACCTGCGATGGTACCCAGGCATGGTGCCATAAAGGGTAACCAGTAACGAATGACGAGCAAATCGGCATTTTCGCGTCGAATCTGACGTCCGGTGAGCCACCAGTTTATGGGATTGATACTGTTAACCTTTACTTTGATATTGAGATTTTTAGGTGCAGGCCTGATGGCATATTGCGTTTTACCCGGAAATAAGAAACGTGGATATTGCAATGAAAATGTATAAACAATCACTTCATGACCCTGGGCCATGAACTCTTCTGCCAATCGCTCGTTAAAAGTGGAAAGTCCGCCGGCACGCAAGGGATAGGCAGAACCTAATATGATGATCTTAGCCAATTTATTCTGTGGTTTTTTCTATTAAATATTTATTCCGGTCGGAGGCATTACGGGTAATAAGTTCACCCAGAAAACCTGCCATAAAAAGCTGTGTTCCAAGTATCATAGCCAAAAGGCCAAAATAAAACAACGGCCTTTCGGTCATTCGGTATTCCATCCAGAAGAATTTCGCATAAGCAAGATAAACGGCAATGATGAGACCCGCCAGAAACAGCAAGGTTCCCAGTAATCCAAAAAGGTGCATGGGTTTACGACCAAAACGGGTGACAAAAGTAATGGAAATCAAATCCAGGAAACCATTGACAAACCGCTCAAGGCCAAATTTTGTTTTGCCGTATTTTCTTTTTCTGTGCTCAACAACCTTTTCACCAATGTTATGAAAACCAGCCCATTTAGCCATTACAGGTATATACCGATGCATTTCACCATACACTTCAATAGATTTCACTACCCTACCCTTATATGCTTTCAAACCGCAATTAAAGTCATGAAGTCTGATTCCGGTAACCACGCGGGTGGCCCAGTTGTAAATCTTTGTTGGCAAAGTTTTGGAAATGGGATCATGCCGCTTCTTTTTCCAGCCACTCACCAGATCATACCCCTCTTTTTCAATCATATCATATAAATCGGGTATTTCATCAGGACTATCCTGAAGGTCGGCATCCATTGTAATTACTACCCGACCACGAGCATGGGCAAACCCCTCATTGAGTGCTGCAGACTTTCCGTAATTGCGTCTGAATTTAACACCTTTCACAAAGGGATATTTATTTTTTAACTCCTCTATAACTTCCCATGAGTTGTCATTGCTTCCGTCATCTATAAAGATTAGTTCACTTTCATATCGATCCTTCACCACCTTCCATATCCAGGATGTAAGCTCAGGAAGAGAATCCTCCTCATTATAAAGCGGAACTACGATTGTTAAATCCATTTGTCTGGCCTGTTAAGCTTGAAAAGGCAAATTTACAAATTTTAATAGCATAGACTATGATAGGGATATGTTTTGAGGTTATAATTAAAAAACCTTTATAAAATATTCGTCAAATGTTTTGCAAAATACCATCTTCACAACAGATATTATTATTGAATGAGAAGATATTACCCATATTTGAAGAAATTATTGCAATATCACGAATTCAGATAAACAATGGCATCCGGCAGGAGTTAATATTCAATGAATTATTTCCTTTAAACTTTTTGAGTTAAAAAGGTAATTACGAGGAAATATTGGTAACATTGCAAAAATTTTTTTAATACGCTTATCCTGAAAAATACATGCGTGACTTAACCCAGGGTCCTGAAGGGAAACAAATATTTATTTTTGCTCTACCCATGCTGGTTGGTAATATTTTCCAGCAGTTGTATTATATTGTGGATACCCTTATTATTGGGCATTATCTGGGTACAGAAGCTCTTGCATCAGCGGGTGCATCATTTCCTGTAATTTTCGTTCTCATAAGCCTGATGATAGGAATTACCACCGGTATCAATGTGGTTATCAGCCAGTATTTCGGGAATAAGAACTTTAAAATGGTAAAGCGTGCCATTGATACTGCCTTTATTTTCCTGTTTATTTCATCCATTGTACTGTCGATACTGGGACTGGTTTTCAGTGAGCAAATATTCCGGCTGATTGGCCTTCCGGAGGAGCTGCTTGAAGAAGCAATGCTTTATTTCAATGTATATGTTGCCGGCCTCATTTTTATGTCGGGATACAATGGTACCAGTGCAGTTCTGCGCGGAATGGGCGATTCAAAAACTCCGCTATACTTTCTTATCATTTCTACATTTCTCAACATAGGATTTGACCTCTTGTTTGTGGCAGTTTTTGAGTGGGGAATAGCCGGCATTTCATTTGCTACTGTATTGGCCCAGGCCATAGCTTTCGGGCTCTCGGTCCTTTATCTCAACCGTTATCATCCACTTATCAGATTTTCCTTTAAAGGCCTGGCATTTGATCGCTATGTATTCAGGCAAAGTTTGCGGATCGGTATCCCTACAGGGCTTCAGCATACTTTTGTTTCCCTGGGAATGGCGGCCTTGATGGCGATTGTTAACATGTTTGGCACACCCACTATTGCAGCTTACTCCATTGCATGGCGCATAGATTCCTTTGCCATGCTGCCGGCCATGAACTTTGGCATGGCACTCTCAACTTTTGTTGGTCAGAACATAGGAGCCAATAAAATTGAACGTGTGCGAAAAGGCCTTACAGCAACCCTCTGGATGACCTCATCTTTTTCTCTTTTTGTAACACTGATAGCATGGGTTTATGGCAAAACATTAATGGGTTTTTTCACGGATGATGAACTTGTTATAAGCATCGGCTATGATTACCTTGTGATTGTAAGTTCGTTTTACATTGTATTTGGGGCAATGTTTGTAATGCACGGCACACTTAGGGGAGCCGGCGATACAATTATTCCCATGTTTATTACCTTGTTTTCTCTCTGGGTTTTACGTGTACCCTTCTCCTATTTCCTTTCTCAAAAAATGGGTGAAACAGGTATTTGGTGGGGGATTCCCATAGCATGGGCATTTGGGTTTGCTGCATCCTTCATTTATTACAAAACCGGAAGATGGAAAGCCAAGGCTGTGGTGAAGCATTCCCATGTCAGTAAAGAAAATCTGGATTTAGAGAAGGATTAATAACTGCAGACAAAAACTATTTGTTTGCAATAAAAAAAGCTATATCTTTGCAACCGCAAAAGCAAAATACGGCTCCGTAGCTCAACTGAATAGAGCATCTGACTACGGATCAGAAGGTTTCAGGTTTGAATCCTGACGGAGTCACTAAAAAAAAGCCACCTGGAATTCGGGTGGCTTTTTCTGTTTTGAAATACCTTTAAGATTACTAAAGGAACAGAACCAGCATTACCAGTACACTCATCGGAATAAACAGATTATCCGAACCCCGCCAGCTGATTAGCTCAGCCAGTGTTGCTATAAATGCTATACCCAAAGCCAGCCAGAATGTCTTCAAATCAAGCACCATGCGATTAAAGTAAATAGCAATGATGCTGATCATAAAACTGGAAACCAGAAAAGAACCGGATCCCAACCAGGTTTTTTTCAATTCCCGACCGAAAAGTCTGATTTTGTGATTGTATTGATGAACTTCCAGGCCCAGAATCCCGGCAACAGGATCACATATTGCCAGAATGAGTATGGGAAGAATAAAATACAGATTTTCTCCCAGTTGAAAAGCAATGAGAAATGTCAGATAAATAGAGACTGGTAATAAATAGCTTCCAATTGAAATCCTCTCGATGTCATGAATAGATTTTAGCTGTAATCCATTGCGGCTGAAATACAAAATAAGAAAGAATATCACAGCAAGAAAAAGAACATACCAGTGAGATTCAAATATGTAGGGAAATATTATGGTGGATAGTGTACCCGTAAAGTGTGCAAACTTACGTGTTATTTCACCCTTAATTCCCAGGCGGCGATATATCATCTCCGTGAAAATCAGGAGAAGTATAAGTGCAACCAAAAAAATAAATGTTAATGCTATTTGATTTATCATAAAAAAAACTTTCAGGCATCCCTGATCACAGGAATCATTATTATCAAATCATTGCTAATAAAGCTACCCCGGCGCCACCTGCAATGAGGCTGTCAAAACGGTCGAGAAAACCGCCATGACCGGGAATAAGGTTATTAAAGTCTTTAACGTTATATTTTCGCTTATAATGAGAAGTGCCAATGTCACCCAAAAAAGCAAATACCAGCACTCCCAAAACCAGTAATACTGATTTTAAAGGATCTGTTGACAACAGCCCCCTGACAAGAAATGCGCTGATACCGGCTATTAATGCACCACCGATAAGGCCTTCAATAGTTTTGTTGGGACTGATGGAAGGAAAAAGCCTTGATTTTCCCCAAATCTGTCCTGTTATCTGGCTGAAACTGTCAAAAACTGAAAGAATGATAAAGGTAAATAAAATCAATTCTTTTTCCAGAAGGCTGAAAATATGAAAGCCAAAAGAAAAGATACTGAAAACAGCAATGGATAAAGCAAAATATACTATACTGGTGTATCCCGACCTTCTGAACACACTGAAAACTTCCAGATATCCGACAAGAATAATAAGCAGTGCGAGATAGCGGAATACTTCAGGTTTTATTACAATACTGAAAAAGACAATATTGATGATGAGGAAATATGTGATCAGTTTTGTCCAATTTTTGCGTGCCTCATGCGCTTCCTTGGGGCGATTGATAAAATAGAAACCAATTGCACCAAGGGCAAAATATATAAGGATAATGATATAAATAGTAAAGATCATCTCAAATCTGATTTAATTAACTTAGCTTTACTTAAGCAATAATCATCAATAGCCCAAACGCCATCATAATCAATGCAAACCAGAACCGGACAGAGTTTTCTGAACGTTCAACTTTTACTCCGGTTATAAGTCTGGGCCCTGCAAAAGCACCAATGATTGTACCGGCAGTGAGAAAATATACGAGAGTCAGATCAATCTTTCCGACCATGAAATGCGCCCCCAGGGCTGAAAAAGTATTCACAAAAACGATGAGTAAAGAAGTTCCGGCTATTAGTTTTATGGGCAGGCGTACAGCAAACAAACCCGCAAGCACAGGCGCAGTGCCGCTTGTACCAAAAGTTCCGGTAATTATCCCTGCCAGTAATCCGTAAACTGACCCCCTGGTTCTTTTTTGAAAGGGAGTTTTTTCTGGCAAAATTTCGCCATTAGCTTCAGCTTTTGATTTTTTCCTGTTACCGAGCATCATATGGCCTGCCAGAAGAATAGAATAAACACCAAAACTAACTTTTAACTGACCGGTTGTAAGCATCCCTGTAATGCCGGCTCCGATAATTGCCCCCAGTATGCCTGCAATGGCAAATACTGCTCCCATTCTTAAATCAATGTTACCATTGCGATAATGGCCCAGGGCCCCGACTATACATACAGGAAGTGTTGCAGCAAGAGATGTTGATACGGCAATCTGGGCAGGCACATGAAATAGCAGGATCAACACAGGTAAAAAGAAAAAGCCTCCCCCTCCTCCTATTATTGAACCCAGAAATCCAATGACAAACCCCACCAAAGGCAGCCACAGATAAGAATTCTCAAAAACGGAATGAAACACCATAGCCCAATACTATACGGTTTCCGGAGGTAAATGTAAAAATATTTATTTTGATAAACTATTTTGATGACCTTTTTTTTTGTCTTTCAGCACCCAGTAAAGCCCTTTTGCATTAGACCTCATTTCAGGTATAATCATTTGAATAGTAATATGTTCAATGGCTGAGATTATACCCCATGCTATCATAAAATAATAGAATGGAGTATAAAAACCATAGGTAAAAAGGAGAATAAAAAAAGCGCCCTGAATATAGCCCCCTATCTTCCATGAGTAAAGATGTAAACTGGGGAATCTTCCGAATTTTATCAATGAAACAGTAATGGCAAGTATGAGGAAACCTATAAAAATCAAAAAACTGGTTATGTGAGGCATAAAATCCTCCAGTTTAAACACATAAATTCCTGTAAATGCAGCTACATAAGTAAGATTGTCGGCCATAGAATCAAGCTTTGCACCAAATTCGGTTTCCATATTGAATTTCCGGGCAATATAACCATCGGCAACATCAGTTAAAAGATTAATAACCAGAAAGACTGCGAATAAGGTTTCCCTTTCCGTCAAGGCAAAAGCAAGTAATATTGGAAACATCATTATCCTGTAAAAGCCCAGCATATTAGGAACAGTAAAAATCTTCTTCTTTTCCATAGCAGAAACTTTAATTTTTCTTTTCTTGGTATTAAATTACAGTTTAAACGAAAATACACAATTTTTACAAATACTTACATTAGATGTAAAACTCCCTGTTATTTATGTATTTTCGTAAAAAATTCATTTGTATGTGCAGACTATTACAAACTTTAACACTGTTATTATTAACAATTGGCATATCCAGGGCAGAACCCATACAGGCTGTCCTTTACAACGGCACAGGTGCTCCCCTTGAGCATAAACTGGCATCCATGACTTTGGCAGGAATCGTAAACCGTGAGGCGCCCAGGCTTTACCTTCTTAATGTTTATGAAACATGGAGCTACAATCAGACTGATGAGAGCTGGCGTGATATTTATCAGCAGGATGGCAATGTAGTTTTTACGGAAATTTCAGATTTTCAGCAACTCCTGGATCATTTTGAGAATGATATCAACGGAGCAATAACCTATGATCCCACATTAACCTACGGAAATTTTCCCGGGCAAAATTTCAGATGGCAGGCCGAGGTGGCTGCCATGCTGGGAGGCTTAACTGATTGTATACCTCTGCCCTACACTGATAACACCACAGTCATTTACCGCCCTGACAGCCTATGGGTACCTGATCATTTCCATGGAAAGGAGCCCATCAAGGTATCCGCAAAACTTGAATCACCCCTGCATCCCTGGAATAATGCCGATCTTGACCAGGAGCAGCGATATTTTCAAATACTCAACTGGGCACTGGAAACGCTGCTGGACAGAACCAATCCGCGAAAGTTCTATTTACGCGAAATCACCGACTGGGCTGCCAGCAAGCGAATGTTTCAACTTAATCTTGCAGGAACCGAAACACTGAACTTTTACTCTTTATCAGATGAAAAAGCTGAAAAAATTGAAACAGTGATGTCCTATTTAAGGGAATCACATCCTGATGAAATTTTCAATGTTTACGGATGGATGCGACCTGAGCCGCTGGTTCAATGGATTTCGGGCTGGGGTGGCAGTTTCCATGAAACACTTCTCAGTAATCTTTCCTGGCATCACATTTTTCCGGCTGATGAAAACTACGAGTATCAGCGGCCATCGGCTGTAAATTCCGATGATGTGGAGCTTGAAAACAAGCATTATGTTTTGTTCATTGGCTCTGAGGGTGATGCCGGAAACTGGGTGGTAGGATTTCAGGCAGGTGCCTGGCACTCGGCTGCCCGGGGCAATGTGCCCATAGGATGGGGATTTAACCTCCACATGTTTGACCGGTTTCCCTTTCTGGCACAATATTATTACAACACGGCAACCCAAAATGACGGATTCATAGCCGTTACCCACCCGCTGGGATATGCTTACTCTGACATGTTCCCTGATAGTTTTTTGCCCGATGCCATTGAGCAATCCGCTGAACTTCTCAGCAGATATAATATTCCATCAGTTTACGCCTACAAGCATTACAACGGTGCAGGTGTTTCCACTTATCGTGGTATTGTCATTTCCAACAATTACGACTTTCATAAACTGGGGAGTTTCGCTGAAGCCACCGGGGCTGAACTCACATTCCTTTTTGATCCGGCATTGCAAACCCAAAGAGTATATACACAATTTGGAGGCTTGCTGTATAATCATGTAAATGATGAAACATTCTATGCCAACGTTACAGATCTTAACCTTGCCGCCCAAAGGATCACAAGCAAGCTGGTTAACCAAAACAGACCTAATTTCCTGCTGGCGGGATATCAAAGGTTCAGGCAGGACGAAACAAATATTGGTGGCAACAATCCGGCAGATATTACCATACCTCGCCTTGAAACTCTTATGAATCTGATCAAATCTGATCCGGATATTGGCGATAAGGTAGAGTTTGTAACCCCTGAAAAATTTACGTGGCTGATCCATAAAAGCCTTACACAAACATCTGTTGAAAGTATTGCAAAAGCTGAAAAGAACAATCTGCATGCGTTTGTTAATCCTTCAGGAGAACTGCAGGTCAGATTTCATTCTTCTTTACCAAATACAGCAAAACTCAGAGTTTTCGATCTCTCGGGAAAGGAGATCATGTGGGAGCAATGGGTTCTTACGAAAGGAGAAAATATACTTTGGGTTAATATAAAACATCTTACCAGAGGTATTTATCTTTTAAATATTACCGGAAGCGATTTCACACAAACCGTTCGCTTTATGAAATAGTTGGATTATACGATGGTTATTTTACCAATTAAGCTTAATTTTGCGGTTCGCGTTTATTAGGGTCAAAAATAAAAACAAAGTATAGTATGCTTAACATCATTGTGTTTGGTCCTCCAGGTGCAGGAAAAGGCACCCAGTCAAAATTATTGATGTCAAGATATAATCTGAATTATATCTCCACAGGAGAGTTGCTAAGAAAGGAAATCCGCGAAGGCACAGATATCGGAAAAAAGGTGAAAGATCAGATTGAAGCCGGTGGCCTGGCCGATGATGAAACTATTGTTAAGCTTATCAATAAAGCAATAAGAAACCACGAGGGAAGCGATGGATTTCTTTTTGATGGTTTTCCCCGGACTTATGTGCAGGCATATATTCTCGATGGTTTGTTCATTCGCCTGCAACGAACATTAACCCGTATTTTTATCCTTGATATACCTGAAGAAGAATGCGTTAAGCGATTGCTTCAGCGTGCCAAAGAGCAGGATCGCAAAGATGATAACGAAACAGTGATAAAAAAACGGCTGGAAGAATACCACCAGAAGACTTTACCTGTACTTGATTTTTACAAAAACACAGGGCTATTAACCCATGTAGATGCTATAGGAACCTCAGAAGAAATTTTTTCCCGGATAAAAAAACATATCAATGAGGATATAAAAAAGCATTCAATCAATGTAGTAATGTTTGGCTATCCCGGAGCTGGTATGACTACTCAGGCCAGCCGTCTGGCAAAGGAGTTTGACCTGACCATGATTGCCACCCGCGAATTGCTGCAGGAAGAAGTAAAGCAGCAAACAGCCATCGGAAAACAAATTCAACCCTACATGGAAAAGGGATTGCTATTACCCGATGAAATCGTTATCCGTCTCATAGAGACAAAAATACAGGATACCAGTGGAAACGGTCGTGGCTATGTCTTAAAAGGCTATCCCCGAACCCTTGTGCAGGCATATATTCTGGATGGAATACTCAAGAAAAAAGGACATGCCATAAACTGCGTAATCAATCTTAATGTGACCTACATTGAGCTCATGAAACGATTGGATGAAAGAAGCCGCACAGAAAAAATGATGCCTTACGACAGCAGCGCTTCTACCATAGTTTCCAGGTTAGAAGAGCATGAATTGCACAGTGACGCCGTTCTTGAATATTACCGGCAGCATAACCAGGTAATTGATGTGGATGGCACAGGAGAAATAGAAGAAGTTTACAAAAGAGTTCGGGAGCCAGTATTAAGGGCAAGCAAAAATCTGCGCTGAGCCAGACAACAGAATCAAAGCTATTGCTTTTGCAACTTTTGATAGCTTACACCCTGTCCGGTGTAAATTCCTATAATGTAAATCCCGGGTGCAAGGAAGGATATATCCTGTTCAAATTCTTTTTGCATAACTGAATAATTCATTATCACGCGACCTTTTATGTCGGTAAGAAGAATTTGTTTCATCAAAACTTCTGAAACAATATTCAAATTGTCTGAAGCGGGATTGGGAAATATGATGAAGTTTTCTTTTTGGGATATATCTGCAATTGCAGTATCATCAAGTAACAGAACAACATCTTCAACAATATCAGCATCAACAATTTCAATTGTGCCCTCAACCGGCAAATAATGATCACCCCATACAAGGTAATCATATACACCGGGTTCGAAATACTCAAAAAAATAATCGCCCTGTTCATTATCCTGGTCACCCAGGCTAACAACAGCATCACTTACAATTTGACCATTTTCATCTGTAATCTGGAAAGTAACAGTAAAAAGATCAGAATCAGAAAATGTGACTGAAACCGTATTGGAAGGATGAGATAATCCCTCAGGATCAGCATACCATGCTTTCACGTAATACTCCCAGGTTCCTAACGGAATATCCACATCAAAGAATTGGGTATCTTCCGTTTCATCAAGAAACTCTCCGTTACGATAAATATAATAAGCGTCAGGTTCAAAGAAGCTGTAATCTCTGGCATAAATATTTTCTCCTGATTTTTCCGATTGCGGGGCATCCCATTCAAGATACACCTGACTGTTATTGCCGGTATGCGCAACAAGATTGGTGGGTGAAGCAAACGGATTATCTCCGGTCAATTGAATATCCAGTGTTATTGTCTGATAGTTTTCAATGGTAATATCTTCAAGGATCAAGGGGTTATATCCATCCGCAGTAACTTTCAGGGTATAGGTTCCTGCCAGCAAAGGCCTGTAAAAATCACCATGCGGCAATTCTGAGAAGACATGAGAATTATCGTAATCATGGTCAAGAAGCTCAATTTTGGCAACGAGAGGTTCGCCTGAATACATATCTGTAACAATACCCCTGAATCCATAGGTTGCCTGACGGATATAATTGAGAAATGACCGGTAATTGTACTCCCAGTGTGCAGGCAATTGAGCTGGAGGCAATATTTTTGTATTGGATAACTCCAATGTAAGCTCTCTTTGATTGGTGTAATAATTCATATAGTCCTGGCGACTTCCAAATATAACATACCAGTCGCCGCCATGGGTTACACCGTTATTAAATGACGGACCCGACGGATTCATATAATTTGATGGGCTGTAAAATCTGGCTGTATCGGCATATTCGTGAGAAACCAACTGCCACCAGTAATGATCGGCGTGTATATTCACATCACTTTTCCAACTGTCCCAGGGATAATTAACACATTCAATGCCGCCATGCATATTGGCTGACATCACAAAATGCAGAGTATCCGTTAGGTTAATCATTGCCTGTGTTTCGGGTTGTATTGGAGATGTGGGATTATTTACCGGATTTGGGTAATTGCGGTTCAGATCTACTCCATTGGCATTTGTTCTTGTGGCACCGCTTACCGTACTGTTATTGTTGGTATAGGTACCATCAGGGTTTTCATTGGGTGAAATCCAAATCTCCATGTTATCCAGGAGCCAGGTAATTTCTTCCTTAATGCCATAATTAGTCAAAAGATAATGGATCAGACGCAGAGAAAGAATAAAGCCGGTAGTTTCATCACCATGCATGGTAGAGGTATACATAAAGCGTGGTTCAGCCTGCCTTTCATGAACATTGGCTGATATCTTTGCGAAATAAATTGACCGGTTACTCGGTAGGGTAACAACATTGTAAACTTTGCATAGCTCAGGAAAATCAGTCTCAAACTGTTGCATCAGGCTTTCATAAGCTTCATAGGTTGGATAAAAATCCCAGCTACCGATAAGATCTTTACTTAGTAAGTCTTCCCATGATTTCATATTCAAATCAAAGTCAACTTCACCGGGTGACTTCAATATTTTAAAAGGAATTTCCTTCTCAATAAAATAATCCAGAGCTTCCTTATTGCAATATGCGAAAACAGAATCATTGGACAGATAATCAACAGAAATGATTCTCAACAGCTCATTCTGGTAATCTGCAATATCTTTTTCATACATACCTGCATAAAAATCTCCTTTTCTTTTGATATCTTCCTGGGCTCTTTCAATCAAGTATTGCAGATCAGCATTCTGAGAAGATGAAAAATGAGGAAACAGCAGTAAAAACGAAACTATAAAAACTAAAACAAATTTTTTATGGAATTGCATTATTGATAAACTGATTTGGAAAGAATAATAAAAAACAAAAGTATGAAAAAATAACGGTAAAAAATAAACCTCCGCATGGCAAATGAATTCATGCGGAGATTTTTGCTAAAATCTTAACCTTAAAAGGTATTATCTGACTATAAACCTTTTTATAATTATTTCATTTTGTAATTGAATCTTTAAGCTATAAACTCCGGGCTCAAGGTCGGAAATCATGATGGTTTCTTCGTGTGCCGGAATAATATTTTGAATCTGCAACTGTCTGACCATTCGGCCATTAAGGTCGAATATTTCTACAAAAGCTTTACCTGAATATCCTTCAAACCTCATTGTAATTGTTTCTGCTGAAGGAACGGGGTATACAATTACATCGTAGAAACGGGTAAACGAATCATCAACAATGCTTTCGATATCAAATACTGCTTTTGCATTTTTATTTTCATTCATTTGAACAGATATCACTGATGTCAGGAATTCTTCACCGTTTATTTCCCACCTGACAAAAGCATAACCTTCATCTGCAATTGCAGAGAGCTCTATCTCTGTACCTTCAAGATATTGATATACGCCCGGTTCGGGATCGGTTGTACCTTCACCTTCAATTTCTATATCCAATGTGTAGAAAGTATTCTCGGTAAAGATTGCAGTAGCAATAATATCATCATTCATCACCACATTGATTTGATTCTCAAAATAATCTATGCCGTCAACCACCCATTTCAGGAAAGAATAATTTTCATTAGCATCTAATGCAATCAGTTCAACCACCTGGTCAAAACCATAGTAATAATCTCCTTCAGCCGGTATAGTAGTACCTTCACCTTCCACAACAATTGAAAGTTTATAGGTAGCCGTGCTGTCAAAGTGAGCCACTGCCAGCTTATCAGAATCCATAATGAATTCAATCTGGGTATCAAAATACTCATTACCATCCACAACCCATTTGCTGAACAAGGAGTTTTCTACTGAAAATGCCTGCAGAGTTACTATTGTATCCTTGTCAACCTCATAAATCCCCACATCGGGCACAGTAATTCCCAAACCTTCATGTTCAATTTCAAGTAGGTAGAATGAAAACTCAAGCACAACGGGAACAGTCATATCGGCACTTACACTTACGTTGCCGGTGGCAGTATAATAACCTTCTCTTTCAACGGAATAACTGTAAAGACCTGCTTCAATACCCGGGAATACATAATTTCCTTCAGGATTTGTGATTCCTGCAAAAGTTACTACAGCATCATTCACCAAAAATCCATCTTCGTTGGTGATAAGGAATGTAATCGTATATTGCGGAGATACTCCGGGTACAAGTGTTACATCAATTATTGTATCTTCAGAAATTTCAACTTCAGAAGACACCGTTATATATCCCGTTTTCGAAACAATGTAATTGTAAATACCGGGAGGAACATCCTCAAATACATAATCTCCGGGTTCATTGATTATTTCACCCAGCAAAACACTGGCACCTTCTATTGGGTCACCTTCGTCATCAACAATATTGAATGTTACATCAAATGCTACAAATTCAAACGTGGCAGTAATATTCTTATCACCATCTATTATTATACTTGTTGGATTTTCAGAACCGGTAAGGTCACCTTCCCAGCCTGTAAAAATCCAGCCTTGTTCTGCGACAGCTTCCAAAAGCACCTGGCTACCATTGACAAATGTCATGGGTTGGGTATATGTATCACCATTTACCAAAACGGAGCCTTCTCCTTCAGTATTGAGGGTAAGCAGATATTCTGTCATATCTTCGGCAAAAACAGCCTGAACTTCTGTATTTTCTGTAATTGTGATATTGTAAGGATTGTTGGCCACTGTATTTCCATTGATTAACCAGTGTTGAAATACCCAGTCATCATCAGGAGTTGCACTCAGGTTAACCTCTTGATTTACAGGGTAATCATATACTCCAGGTGCCGGGGTAACACTGCCATTACCCTGTGGTTCAAGCATCGTAAGAAAATACTTTTCTACATAAGTTCCGGTAATCTCTGTTTGTGCACCATGCTCCACCGAAACAGGATCAGGAGTGTACCAGGCATTGGCATCAATTTCAGAAAATTGTACAGTGTAATCTCCCGGAGCCAATGGCAATGCTGTACCACTGTTATACCAGGTTTCACCGTCAATGCTCCACTGTGCACCAGCAGTAATTGCTGCTTGTGGAACAATGAAAACAATAAGGTCAGCAGGTTGAATAGTAAAGACTCCCTGGGTAAAAGTGATTGCATAATTACTACCTGCGGTAAGTGTTCCCTGCAGAATAGCATATTCACCCAAATCTTCACCCGGTTCCCTCTCAGGAGCGCCGCTGAAAGTATCATTGCCAATGAGAGATCCACTTGTTAAAGTGTAAGTTAATGCCGGATCATCTTCACCAAACTTTTTAGATTTACTATCGGCAGTAATTGCCAGAGGTCTTGGGGTAATTGTGGCAGTAGCAACACCTGAAGTTGAAACGAGAGTATAATTATTTTGATCCGTACCCCCGCTAATAGTTATATTTGTAAATAATACCTGTTTGTCAATGCCGGCATCAGCATTTTCAAAAGCAACATTATAGGTAAAACTCAGCACGTCATCGTTTATACGATCATCATCAAATCCGGCACCGGTTACAATGGTGTTGCCATCATAAACCTTATCATTTGCTACAAAATTTGAAAGGGTCAGATTTCTGGGGGATATATTCGCCTGTGTGGTCTGACTTCCGATTGTGTACATCGCAGCATCATCACCTGTAAGGTCAAGGTTAGACACTGTTACTGTTTTGTTATTTCCCACATTTTTATTATTAAATAACGCAGTTGCCTGACTGGTATCCAATTGTACATCAGTTCCGGGTTCAACGCCAACAAGTGTTCCATA
>REDJ01000127.1 GCA_007693555.1 Bacteroidota bacterium | reverse complement strand
GATTTATACATTACAATTCTTTTTCTATATCATCCATAGCTGAATCAAAATCTATGGCAGATCCCGGATTTTGTTCGTAATCTTCAAGACGTTGTCTTACGATTTTTTTGTGCCATTCGGGAATTTCAGTTTCTTCTTGCTCAATACCTTTATACTTACTTTTGAGTTGGTTCCACTCTTTAATTGGGATAAAGACACCTGTTGTTTGACCGGAACCATCAGATATATATTGTATGTTCATTTTCGTTCAAGTTTTTGTTTCAATTATTAAGCACTTACGTTAATCAAAAATACAAAATTATACGGCAAACCAAAAAATAACCATCAGTTAAAAGTGTTCAATGAAAAGAAAAAAAGCTTTATTTTTTAGCGTTATGCGTTGTTTGCGTTTCTGCTAAATGAGCACTTAGGCCCGGCTGAGCGAAATTAATATTTATACTCCCGGAAAAATAAAATCGAAAGCAAAATTTGTTTGATAGAAGGTTTTTTCTTTTTTACTTTTGGGGAAGAAATAATTTATGGTTCAGGGGTAAATCAAAAACGGCATGGGCGAAAAAGAAGATAGTATTGCAAGGATATATTACACCATTGGTGAGGTGGCAGCGATGTTTGATGTGAACACATCGCTGATACGCTTTTGGGAAAAGGAATTTGACATCATTCAACCCAAAAAAAATAAAAAAGGCAACCGGCTTTTCACACAGAAAGATGTGGATAACTTTCACCTGATTTACAACCTGGTGAAAGAAAGAGGTTATACCCTGAAGGGCGCAAGTGAAAAACTTCGTAAAAATCCTGAGGATACATTGAAAGAATACGAAATTGTTAAGTCTCTCAACAAAATTGAAAAATTTTTACTGGACGTGAAAAAAGAGCTGGGTAACTGAAACAATCACCTTTGCTTTACTTCCTGTTTTTCCATGACGATTTTATGAGGGCTGCCAGTAAGAGTGTTGAGCTCACATAAAAAGGGTAAATCAATTGCAAGGGGATATAGAGCCCGAGCAGCCTGACTTTTTTCAAGAAAATTGCAACACCGGTAATTAGGGGCAAATCAATCAAAACTTTTGCAATCCATATAAGTAGCAAAGGTTGAGTTATGGCAGGAAAAAAAAATGCCATAAAAAAGCCTGCTACCAGGAAAATATTCAATCCTGCCACAACTGCACCGGTAATCAAAGTAAACAGGTCTTTAAATGAGGTTGCCTTAGCCGACCAACGCATCCTTTGCCGGTAAAACTCTCCTATGGATTTCAAGGGATGGGTATACACTACAGCTTCCTTTTTCATCAGAAACTTTACTCCCTTTGGAAATTCCTTTTTTATGGCATGCAAAAGAAATATATCATCACCCGATGACAAATGAACTCCGTCAATTTTACTTTTTATCTCCTCAAAAGCATTTTTTCTGAATGCCAGATTTGCTGCATTGGCCAGAACGGGTTTGCCTATCTTTGCTGAACCGGCAGCGGAACCTGTGAGGCTCATAAACTCAAGAGACTGGAAATGACTAAAAACAGTTTCATTTGCTATAATATCCACCGGACCTAGAATCAGTTTTATCTCATTGTTTTGAAACTCCCTGGCAATAGTTTGCAACCAATGCTTTCCCATAAAACAATCCGCATCCGTTGTAATAATGATTTCGCCACGTGTCATATTCATTGCTCTTAGAAGTGCAGCTTTTTTCCCTGGTTTATCTCCATTGCCAGGTTTAATCAAACGAAAATATTCTGAGCCCTGAATTTCTTTTTCAATTATCTCAATACTTGAGTCCTGAGAAAAATCATCGGAGAAAATAATTTCATGCTTATTAGAAGGATAATCCTGTGCTTTGAGATGTGAAATCAGATTGCCGAGATTGGCTTCTTCGTTGCGAAAAGCAACAATCACCGAAAGAAAAGGAATATTTACCAGGTCTTTATTTTCATTCTTTACTTTCCTGAACCAACCTGCAGTAAAGCCGATGATAATGATACAATAAATGATAAGAAATAAACCGGATATTATGATTATGCTTGTTACCAGTGTCATTTAATCATGTTTTTCAAAACACATTAGTTATAAAAACCGAACTGAACATTATTTTACACCTTGTTAAAGCCATAAAGTAAGGACTTGTTTTTTATGTACTTTTGTCAGAAAAGCAATCATCATAATTCTTCAAGTTGCCTAAAACTGCAGAAGTGGAAAAAATTATACTGGGTATTGACCCGGGTACCAATAACATGGGGCTGGGAATCATTGAGGTCAAAGGTAATAAAATTGACATCATTGCCATGGATGTTCTCAGGCTCAATAAGATGTCCGATCATCAGCTTAAGCTTAAAAAAATTTTTGAAACTACTCTCCGGTTCATTGACCAGTATCACCCGGATGAGCTGGCTATAGAAAGCCAGTTTTATGGTAAGAATATTCAAAGTATGCTCAAGTTGGGCCGGGCACAGGGAGTTGCTATTGCAGCTGCTTTATATCGGGATATTCCGGTATTTGAATACTCCCCCCGTAAAATCAAACAATCTATAACGGGTAAGGGCGGCGCATCAAAAGAACAAGTAGCCGGTATGCTTGCAGGATTACTCACCATAAAGCAAATACCTGAATACTTTGACATTACCGATGCGCTTGCTGTTGCCGTGTGCCATCACTTTCAAAGGGGTCAAAATTCCGATTCGGGCGATTCCTATAGCGGATGGCAGGCATTTATTTCAAAAAATCCCGGCAGAATAAAAAAATAGTTTATTCTATCTTGGATGCAATACGTTGTGCAATCATTTGAAATTCTTCCTGGCTGAGCTTGAGCTTTGGCTTGCTGAAATCAATATCATAGATTCCATTTATAGGTATTAAATGAATGTGTGCATGAGCCACTTCAAGTCCTATTACAGCAACACCTACTCTCTCGCACTGGATACACTTGCCGATTGATTTTGCAACTTTTTTTGCAAAAAGAAAAAGCTCTTTATACTCATCATCCTCAATATCAAAAATATAATCTGTTTCTTTTTTAGGGATGACAAGTGTATGGCCTTTGGCAAGGGGGTTTATGTCAAGAAAAGCCAGAAAGCGATCATCTTCTGCAACTTTATAGGAGGGTATTTCACCCGAAACGATTTTGGAAAAAATAGAAGGCATAATGAGTGAGATTTAGGTTTTGAATGATAAAAATAAAAAAAAGCCGGGAAAATTTTTGATTTTACCCGGCTTTGCCCTGAAAATATTATGAATTATCTGCTTACTTCAAGAACTTCGAAAGACATAAGCCCGGCGGGAACCTGAATATCAGCTTTTTCACCAATTTTTTTACCAAGTAGCCCCTTGGCAATTGGGCTATTTACTGAAATTCTTCCTGATTTGATATCAGCCTCATTTTCCGGTACAAGAGTATAGGTCATGGTTGCATTGTTTTTGAGGTTTTTAAGTTTGACTTTTGACAAAATGGAAACTTTGTTCACATCAAGTTGTGATTCGTCAATAACCCGTGCATTGCTGAGGGTGTCCTCAAGTTTTGAAATTTTGAGTTCAAGCATACCCTGAGCATTTTTTGCAGCATCATATTCGGCATTTTCTGATAAATCGCCTTTTTCCCTTGCATCTGCAATTTGCTGGGATATGACTGGTCTTTCAACAGATTTCAGATGCTCAAGCTCTTGTTTGAGCTTTTCAAGACCTTCCTGTGTAAAATATTTAACCTCATTCATGACTAAATGGTATTATGGTTTAACATTTCCCTGTATTCCTTTCTTCAGAATATCAATGTTGTAATTCAGGGGTATGAAAAAACTGTGATTTTTAAACTTTAATAAAACTGATTAAGATTTTTGTCCCCTTTGAACTTCCTTCCGGTTGTGGTAGCTTATCCGGTTTAAACCGGACGAATTCATCAGAAGGGAGGACTTTAACCGGATAGAATATGTGCCATGGCAGCAAGAAAATCTGACATAAACATGCCAATACATACGAAAGAAAATACACTTCCTTCATTACACGGATATCCGAATATAATTTATATGTATTGAATATTGTAAACATATTGGTTTCTCAAATACCTAAAGCAAAAAGTATAAAAAAAATAGTTGTCAGCATGCAAAACTGATAACATAACTGACAACCCTTATTCGGTTTATTCTTTATTTTTTTCCGTGCAGTTTAATCTGCCCGGAGATAAGATGTTATTATAACAGAAAAGCAAACAGGTTATCCCGTTTGCATAGGCAAATGTAAGTATTATTTCCTAATTATCAATAAAAAAAGGCAAATTATTAAAAATATTTTCTCCTGATAATTTCGCTGTAAATAATGGCCTGTTTACCGTCAAATACCCAGTCATCCGTTAAACTTTCTTCTTCATCCAAATCAACAACAAAGAGCTTTTTGTCTTCCTCCTCAGTTTTTTGATATTTCTTGTCGTAGGATTTGATAAGGTCTTCAATGGTTTCTACATTGCCTTCGGCTGAAAATTCATAATCTTCGGTAATTGCATCTGTTCCTTCAAACTTCTCAATTTGTTTTTCCTCAATATCTTCATTGAACCTTCTTTCGGGTTTTGCATCATCTTTAAAGGTTCTTTCCCTGGTATAACTTGGGGCAGGTGCTTTCTGCTCAACCGGTTTTGGACCGGGTTCTGACTCACCAAAGAATTCTTCAAGTAAATCTTCCAGATTTTTACCACTTTCTTTTTCCTTCTGTCTCTGTGGCTGTGCCGGAGTCTCGTATTGGGCTTCTGCACTTTTCCTCTCCTGATATTCCTGTGGTTTTGGTTTCTGTTGCTGTTGCTGTTGCTGTTGTTGCTTCTTCTTTCTACTCCCCAGGATGCTGATTACCAGCCAGATGATTGCCAAAAAAATATAAATAAATTCTTCCATAATTAAAGTTGTTCTGAGTTTTGCATGCTACCTTCTGCCTCTGATTGAGTTATACCAACGAACGTAGAACGGCTTTCTCTTTTTATTGTTTAGTAATCTGTCGCTTTTTTTACGGGTTTCCTTCATCCGCTGCCGTGTTTCGGGGCTCTGCATTTGCACATGCCTTGCACGGCCCTGGTTCAATGCCCGCTCTCCTTCTTTTCTTCTTTGCTCCGTGCGTTTCTCCATTTGACGCTGACTTTTTGCAGCTTTATATTTAGGCCCGCAGGAGGTAAGGGGTAAAAAAACAAGTAAAAAAAGCAATAAATAATATCGAAACGATTTGTTAAACATATTGAAATGTTTATACAATAATTTACACGCAAACAAAGTTAGAAAAAACAGTATAACTTTGTTACCTTGAAACGAAAACCTCATGAAAATATTTTCACTTGAAAGACATTTCAAAGTTTTCTTGATATTTCTTTTTTTTGCAGTTTTTCTATCCTGTGAAAGAGAGGACAGGCATCCTGTGCCTTATGTACAGGTTGATTTTATAATAAATGTTGAGTCAACCCAGAACATTGAACTTAATAGTATAGGTGGTTGGGCATATTACACAGGTGGATTCAGGGGTATTATCATTTATCGTGTTTCTGAATTTGAATTCACTGCCTTTGATCGTGGTTGTCCTGTTCATCCTTATTCGCAATGCAGGGTGAGCGTTGAAAATCCTCCGCTTGCATTTGGCCCTGAATGCGAATCCGTTTTTCTTCTGCTTGATGGTTCACCCGTTTCCGGTCCTGCAAAACATCCTATCAGGGCTTACAGAACTTCCTTTAATTACCCATATCTGCTAGTAAGCAATTAGTGCTTGCAAAAAAACGCCAATTGCCGTGTTGAGCTTGTCTTCAAACCAGTTATTTGTAAAATGTAAGCTCTTGTTTTTCAGTCATCTACTGCCCTGCACTTGACGCGTTCTTATCAAGCACATTTCAAATTGAATAGTTTTCGGGCAGACACTAATTAAGAAATTGAACTTTTAAAATAAAAAAACCCGGGCAGTTTTAAAACTCCCGGGTTTTATAAAAAGTTTAAGATAATCTTACTTTCAACCCTAAACTTTAAACTCTAAACTCTAAACTCTAAACTCTTAATAACGGTAATGTTCAGGCTTGTAAGGCCCGTATTCTTTTACCCCGATATAATCGGCCTGCTCAGGTGTAAGTTTGGTGAGCTTTACTCCGATTTTTTCAAGGTGCAACCTGGCTACTTCTTCATCCAGATGTTTTGGCAGACGATATACTCCGATTTCATAATCATTTTTCCAAAGTTCCATTTGGGCAACCACCTGGTTGGTGAAAGAATTACTCATTACAAATGAGGGATGTCCGGTGGCACAACCAAGATTTACGAGGCGGCCTTCAGCCAGAAGGAATATTTCATGACCATCAGGAAACACATACTTGTCAACCTGTGGTTTGATATTTACTTTTTGAATACCAGGAGTTTCATCAAGTTTATCAACCTGTATTTCATTATCGAAATGGCCTATATTGCATACAATCGCCTGGTCTTTCATTTTTTTCATGTGTTCCACAGTGATAACATCTTTGTTGCCGGTTGCGGTAACAAAAATGTTTCCTTCATCCAGGGCATCTTCCACGGTTTTTACTTCAAAACCTTCCATTGCAGCCTGCAAAGCGCAAATGGGGTCAATTTCAGTTACAATTACCCTTGCTCCATATCCGCGCATGCTATGGGCGCATCCTTTACCCACATCTCCATATCCACAAACCACTACCACCTTGCCGGCAATCATAACATCTGTGGCTCTTTTAATCCCATCGGCCAGTGATTCTCGGCAACCATAAAGATTGTCGAATTTAGATTTGGTAACAGAGTCATTCACATTGATTGCAGGAACAAGTAATTCTCCTTTTTCCAGCATCTGATAGAGCCGATGAACTCCGGTTGTGGTCTCTTCAGATACCCCTTTCCATGCTTTGACCATGCGCTGCCATTTCTGATTATTTTTCTCCAGAGTATTTTTTAAAAGTTTCAGAATTTCAGCTTCCTCGCGGCTGGATGCTTGTTTATCAAGGGTTGATGGATTTTCTTCAGCTTTATAGCCCAGATGAATAAGAAGGGTAGCATCACCACCATCATCTACTATGAGCTGTGGTCCCTTATCATCGGGAAAGGTAAGTGCCTGTTCGGTGCACCACCAGTACTCTTCAAGTGTTTCACCTTTCCATGCAAATACCGGAATGCCTCTTTTGGCAATGGCCGCTGCGGCATGATCCTGGGTAGAAAAAATATTGCAACTGGCCCAACGCACATTGGCACCAAGTTCAACCAGGGTTTCTATCAATACTGCAGTTTGAACAGTCATGTGGAGAGAACCCATTATTCTTACATCTTTCAAAGGCTTCACCCCGCTGTATTTTTCGCGTAAAGCCATCAAACCGGGCATTTCCTTTTCTGCAATCTCAATCTCCTTGCGTCCAAACTCAGCAAGAGAAATATCTGCTATCTTATAGGGAAGTTGTGTATCTGTTAAAACTTTTTCCATTCTGTTTTGTAATTTAAAATTTTTAATTTTGCAAAGTTAACACTTTAAATACTAAAGTGAAATATGCCTGACAAGCTATTATAATACAAATTCATAACAAAGAGGTTCAATCGGGTTGATACCGGAAAAGAATTTTCCGGTGAATAATTGCGGTTTTTTACTGCAAAAGCTTAACAAACCTGAAAAGCACATTATGAGTCTGTTTTTAAAAAAATTTGTTCAGGATGCCGCAATCGGCATTTGGGAGATTAACGAAAGCGTAGATGATATGTACGCAAGAATTAAGCTCTCTGAGGATGAAGAAAAAATCTTTTCCTCACTGAAAACCCCCACCCGTAAACAGCACTGGCTTGCTTACAGGATGATACTCCCATATCTGGTTCGGGATCATGAGTTAAGTGCAATATGTTATGATGAATACGGAAAACCATATCTGAACAACGGCGTCAGACATATATCAGTATCGCACTCCGGCAAATACTCCGCATTGATTGCCAGCCCAAAATACACTGTAGGTATTGATATTGAAAGAATGGAGGAAAAAATCAAAAGAATTGAGCATAAGTTTCTTAACGAGTCAGAAATGTTTGAGAACGGAAAAGGTCTTTCAATAGAACAACTATATATAATTTGGGCAGCAAAGGAAACGCTTTATAAGTTACACGGCAAAAGAGATATACTTTTCAGAGAGCATATTTACATAGAACCCTTTGATGTGCAGGAGCAAGGGTTAATATACGGGACCATAAAAACCGATTATGATGAAAAAATTTATCCGGTTGAATATCAAATGCTTGATGATTATATACTGGCTTATGCACTGGATAAATAAAATCACCTGATTTCTTACCTTTGCAAAAAAATGTCCCGAACTTCATGCAAGATATCCTTTACCAGAAGATAAAACATTCCTCAACGAACAATTTTCGGCAACTTGCCATTTTGATTGACCCTGATAAAGTAGACGAAGAAGGAGTGATAAGGATTGCTGAACTTGTCAACCACTATCGTGTGGATTATATTTTTACAGGAGGAAGCCTGATCACCTGCGATTTCATGAGTACATGCATCCAGATTTTAAAGGAAACTGTTCATATCCCGGTAATTATTTTTCCCGGAAATCCGCTTCAGGTGCATGCCGGAGCTGATGCAATCCTCCTTTTAAGTCTCATATCAGGACGCAACCCTGAACTGCTGATAGGCAATCATGTCATTGCTGCGCCTGTTTTAAAAAAATCCGGTCTTGAAATTCTTCCCACAGGCTATATGCTCGTGGAAAGTGGCAGGGTTACTTCGGTAGTATATATGAGTAATACAACACCTATCCCTTTTGACAAACCCGACATTGCATCCTGTACTGCTATGGCAGGTGAAATGCTGGGTCTCAAGCTTATTTACATGGATGCAGGTAGCGGTGCATCTATACCTGTATCACCCAAAATGATAAAACGTGTGAAAGCATCAATCCGGATACCTCTTATTGTAGGTGGAGGAATACGCACAGCCATTGATGCTGCAAAAAGCTGGGTAGCCGGAGCTGACATTGTTGTGGTAGGCAATGCCACCGAGTCTGAGCCTTCATTTATCGCAGAACTTTGTAAAACCCGCGACAGACTGAACGAAACCACTCATGTCAGGTATCAGTCATAAGTGAAAAATTTATAATTTAGCATATTAATCCATTATGAATTTAAAATCAAGTGCAGATATGAATTATGATTTAATTGTTGTAGGAAGCGGGCCGGGAGGTTATGTTGCGGCCATACGTGCATCACAGCTTGGAATGAAAGTAGCGGTTGTGGAAAAAGCTGAATTGGGTGGAGTTTGTCTGAACTGGGGTTGTATCCCCACAAAAGCCCTTCTCAAAAGTGCCAACGTTTTTGAGTATCTTAAGCATGCAAAGGATTATGGCATATCCATCGATACTGAACCCAAAGCCGATTTCTCCGCAATGGTAAAACGCAGCCGGGATGTGGCCGCAGGAATGAGCAAAGGAATTCAGTTTCTGTTCAAAAAAAACAAAATTGATGTGCTGGAAGGTTTTGGGAAAGTCCTGCCAGGCAAGAAAGTTGAGGTTAAAGCGGAAGATGGCAAATCAAAGGAGTATTCTGCAAATCATATTATTATTGCCACAGGGGCCCGCTCTCGCGAACTGCCCAATCTGAAACAGGACAGCAAAAAAATCATTGGATATCGCAAAGCCATGGTGCTTGAAAAGCAGCCTGAAAGCATGGTGGTGGTCGGTTCAGGTGCAATAGGCTCAGAGTTTGCCTACTTTTATAATGCCATTGGAACCAAAGTTACACTGGTTGAAGTTATGCCCAATATTGTGCCGGTAGAAGATGAGGATGTATCCAAACAACTGGAAAGATCCTTCAAAAAAGCCGGGATGAAGATAATGACAAATGCTACAGTTGAGGAAGTGGATACCCGTGGAAAAAAATGCAAGGTTAAAATCAAGACCTCCAAAGGAGAGGAAACCATTGAAGCAGATATTGTACTGTCAGCAGTTGGTATTAGCTCAAATATTGAGGGGATAGGTCTTGCAGAAGCCGGTATTACGGTAGAAAAAGACAAAATAAAGGTAGATGAGTTTTACCGCACCAATGTTGAGGGTTATTATGCAATCGGTGATGTGGTGTCCGGTCAGGCACTTGCACATGTAGCTTCAGCCGAAGGGATTTTATGTGTGGAAAAAATTGCCGGTCATAACCCCGAGCCCATCAATTATAACAATATTCCCGGGTGTACTTATTGCAGTCCTGAAGTTGCTTCAGTCGGTTATACCGAAAAGGCTGCAAAAGAAGCCGGATATGAAATCAAGGTTGGAAAATTTCCGTTTTCTGCCTCCGGTAAGGCAAGTGCTGCCGGTAGCAAAGATGGCTTTGTTAAGGTAATATTTGATGCAAAATATGGTGAGCTGCTGGGTGTGCACATGATTGGTGCAAATGTTACCGAAATGATTGCCGAAGCCGTAGTTGCACGTAAGCTGGAAACAACGGGGCATGAAATTATAAAGGCAGTACATCCGCACCCCACCATGAGCGAAGCCATTATGGAAGCTGCTGCGGCTGCTTATGGCGAAGTTATTCATTTGTAAGAGTTTATAGGTTTATAGGTTGATGGGTTGATGGGTTTAGGGTTAGATGGGCATACGCGGAAATAGTAGCTGTTAAAATTTCCGGCACTTCTGGTGTTAGCAATCCATAAATATCTAAATGATTTTTATTTCAATGGATTGCAGGATGCCCACAGCAAAGCTTAAAAAAATCAAAAATCCTAAATCTGTCACACTCTCAACTCTTAAACCTATCAACCCATAAACTTTTCAACCTTTCCCTATGTGCGGTATTTGCGGTATTTATTCTTTTTACGGGCCGTTGGAGCAACCCGCTCCCGTTTTGGATGCTGCGCTGGAAACACTTAAAAAACGGGGACCTGAAGTTCAGGCTCACTTTTGCAAAGGGCATGTGGCATTGGGTCATACACGCCTTTCTATTATTGATCCTACGGAGGCTGCCAATCAGCCCTTCTGGGATGAAACACAGGAGTATGCCATAGTTTTCAATGGAGAAATTTTTAATTACAGGCAGTTACGCCAGCAACTTTTGTCTTCCGGAGTAGGCTTCAGAACCCAAAGTGATACGGAGGTTTTGCTTTATTGGCTCATTAATAAGGGTGCAGAAGGAATCAATGAACTGCAGGGATTTTTTTCCTTTGCCTTTTTCAACAAACGGGAAAACAGCCTTTTACTGGCCCGCGATCGTTTTGGTATAAAGCCTCTCTTGTACTATACCGATGGTCAAAAGTTCCTGTTTGCCTCAGAAATGAAAGCCTTACTTAAACTTGGAATTCCGAAAAACCTCGATTATTCTTCTCTGCACATCTATTTCCAATTGAACTACACTCCGGGCCCCTGGAGTATTTATCAGGACGTTTTAAAACTGATGCCGGGGCATTTCATTCTCCTAAAGAATGGAGCTCAGGAAATTCAGCAATATTACCAAATCCCCGGTTCACCGCTGGCTGAATATAAAGAAATTTCATATGATGAGGCAGGGAAGTTGCTATTTGAGAAACTGGAAAATGCTGTTGTAAAACGATTGGTTTCCGATGTTCCTTTGGGAGCATTTCTGAGTGGTGGGATTGACAGCAGTATTATTACGGCTCTTGCTGCCAGGCATGTCAATCAACTCAAAACATTCTCAATAGGATTCCGCGATCAGCCTATGTTTGATGAAACCCGCTATGCCCGCAGTGTTGCAAAATTGCACAAAACAGATCATACAGAATTTCTGCTCGACACAAATGATTTACTTGATTGCTTGTATGATGTGCTGGATTATATTGATGAACCTTTTGCTGATTCATCGGCACTGGCAGTATATATTCTCAGTCGTGAAACAAAAAGTCGTGTAACAGTTGCATTATCAGGTGATGGAGCCGATGAAATGCTTGCAGGATATAACAAACATATGGCTGAATGGCGGGCCAGACAGGGTGGATTGAGTGCAAATATCTTAAAATACCTGCATCCTGTTTTTTCAATTCTGCCCAAATCAAGACATACACATCTGGGTAACAAATTCAGGCAGTTTCATCGTTTTGGGGAGGGGATGAGTTTACCTCCTAAACAAAGATACTGGAGATGGGCGGCATATACCGATGAAAAGTATCCTGCAGATTTGCTTATTCATAATCCTGATGAAAAGGATTATTACACCAGAAAAGATTTTCTGACTTCTTCAATTTCAGGCGACAATGACTTTAACGATGTTCTGCGAAATGATATGAATCTGGTTCTTGCCAATGACATGCTTACCAAGGTAGATATGATGTCAATGGCCAATTCGCTGGAAGTAAGAGTTCCGTTTCTGGACCATGAAGTGGTTAATCTGCTGTTTTCTTTACCCGCAGATTATAAAATAAACAACAATCAAAGGAAGCGGATTTTAACAGATACTTTCAGGCAAATCCTGCCGTTAGAATTGCATAACAGGCCAAAGCAAGGATTCGAAGTCCCACTTTTATCCTGGTTTCGTAAAGAATTGAGTGGAAGTATTCAAAAAAAATGGTTAAATGATGATTTTATAAAGGAACAGGGAATCTTTAATCCAAAAGTTATTAACAAACTTAAGAAACAACTTTTCTCTCCAAATCCCACAGAAATCCATGCACAGATATGGGCTATAATAGTTTTTCAACATTGGTTTGAAAAATATCATGCATAAACAGGTATTTCACGTAATATTCAATTAACACTTTTTTTGTAATATTGCCCAAAATTTCTGCAAAATAAACAAGTTAGCTTCCGAAATGCCAAGAATTTTACGCATCCTCAATCGTTTTAATCTGGGTGGACCCACATACAATGCAGCCTATCTTACCAAATACCTGAGCAGCGATTTTGAAACCCTGTTGGTGGGCGGGCCAAATGATTCAAGCGAAAAGAATTCTGAATATATAGTAAAACAGCTGGGAGTAGAACCTTATATTATTCCCTCCATGCGAAGGGAGATCTCACCTGTTCAAGATTTTCGTGCCTTTCAGGAAATAAAAAAAATAATCAGGCAATTCCGGCCCCATATTGTACACACGCATGCTTCAAAGGCGGGAGCCCTTGGCAGGCATGCCGCTATCAGTATGAATGTTCCAATAACAGTTCATACTTTTCACGGTCATGTTTTTGATTCTTATTTTAACCCATTGAAAACTAAATTTTACAAAAAAGTAGAGCAAATCCTTGCCAGACAAACCAGTAAAATTATTGCCATCAGTGAAAGTCAAAAATATGACCTGAGCCTTAAATACAATATTTGTTCTGAAGAAAAAATCAGCGTGATTCCCTTGGGATTTGATCTTGAAAGATTCGCAGAAAACAGGGGAGAAAAAAGGATGCTTTTCAGACAACGCTATAAAATAGCTGATGATGAAATAGCCATTGGAATTATTGGTCGCCTCGTACCCATAAAAAACCATTCAATGTTTCTGGAAGCAATTGATGTTCTAAGGAAAAAAACTTCCCGAAAAATCCGTGCTTTTATAATTGGAGATGGAGAATCGCGTGAATTGATAAAAGAAAAAGCCATAAACCTGGGAATTGATTTTGTAAACGGTGTTGGAGAATATCACCCGGCTACATTAACATTTACAAGTTGGTTAACAGAAATGGACTATGTTAATGCAGGTTTGGATATCGTAGCCCTTACATCTCTCAATGAAGGAACACCTGTAAGTTTGATTGAGGCACAGGCATCAGGCACTCCTGTTGTAACAACTCGTGTTGGTGGAATTGAAAATGTAGTTGTTCCCAATCAAACTGCATTTCTTGCAGAAAAAGGAGATGTAATAGATTTCACAGAAAAAATTCTCACCCTGGTTGAAAACGATAATTTGAGAGCTGAATTTTCTTCCAGGGGATGGACTCAGGTTGGAGAAAAATTTCATTTCTCAAGATTGATAAGTGATACAGAACAACTTTATAAAGGTTTATTAAGGGAAAAAAGTTCTCATATTCCTGATTTACAGCTACAGCCTGTAATTTGCTGACAAACTATTTCAAAGAATATTATAAAGCTGCAGACCCATACTTTCTTGCAATACGTTTGCATGTTAAATGCCACGAATTTTCGGCTTTTAATCAAAGCTTTTGTTAATTTTGCAGGCAAATGCCAATACAGATGCCAACCGTAATAAGCAATCATAAAAATACCGGGATAATTCTTCTCATTTTACTTGTTTTCAGTTCATGCCAGGTACTCAATCCTGAACGCATGTTACGTACACCAGGGGATTTTGAATTTGCTTCTGTAGATGAAGCCAGGATACAGGAAGAATATCGCCTTGCCCCTAATGATGAATTGTACTTCAGATTGTTTACCAACGATGGTGAAAAACTTATAGACCCTATAACTCCCATTTCCCAACAATTTTTAAGAGGAGACCATATTTACAATATAGAGTTTGATGGTTTCGTTAAACTGCCAGTTCTGGGCAGGGTCAAACTCAAGGGAATGACCCTGCGGGAGGCAGAAAAATTTCTCGAAGAAAAGTATTCGGTATATTATAACCGCCCTTTCGTGCAATTGAGGGTAACAAATAACAGGGTAATAGTTTTTCCGGGCGGCAGGGGAGGAACATCAAAAGTAGTTTACCTGGAAAATACCAACACCAATCTTTTTGAAGCCCTGGCCATGGCAGGTGGCATTGCCGATGGTAGAGCAAGGCGGGTAAAAGTAATCAGGGGAGATTTGCGCGATCCGCAGGTTTTTCTCATTGACCTCTCTACACTGGATGGAGTAAGAAACGCCGACGTTGTGCTTCAGGCCAATGATATTATTTATGTGGAACCAAGAGAAAGAGTGCCCCAAAGAATTCTGGAAAATATTGGCCCATATCTTACCTTGCTATCAACAGCTCTAATTGTGTATTCACTCTTTAAATGAAAGGATGACCAACCCTTCTTTGAAAAAAATATCAACTATTAACGATGAGATCGATATAAAGCTATTTCTTTATATCGCCAAAAAGAATATTCTTTTTCCCATCATTTTTATATTAATAGCAGTTGCAGGTGCATGGATATACCTGCGATACACTCCACCTGTTTTCCAGACTTCGGCAATAATACAAATGGAAGGACAGTTTCAGGCTACAAGGATTTTGCCTACTGCCGGTATTTATGAAGAAGATATTGCCCGGCAACTAGAACTTATGCGCTCAGATGTTTTTCTGCAAAGAGCATTGTCAAGGCTACCCCTGGATGTATCCTATTTTTCTAAAGGGCGTGTTCTGAATCATGAACTTTACCGTAATTCACCTTTTACGGTTGATATTATAGTTAAAGACCCCTCAATCTATGGAATTCCGGTTTACCTGGATTTTGTCAGCCAGGAGAATATTATCATTTCCTTTACCCACAGGGGCCAATCCAAAAAGTATGAAATACATGTGAATGGGCCCAACTCTTTACCTGAGATGGATATCATTATAAATGTCCATAATTTTAATATGATTAGGGAAGAACAAAGCCTGTTCAGCCGCAATCATTTCTTCTTCGTGTTAAACAATCCGGAAACTCTTGCCTCTGTCTATAGTCGTGATATAAAGATAAATGTACTGAATCCGGCAGCCAAAACCATTCAGATAAATTACCAGGGAACCAATGCTGCCAAAGCTTCGGATATCGTTAATATCATTGCCGAGGAGTTTGGTATGTATGATCTGGAAAAGAAAACGGAAAGCGCCAATAATATACTCGCTTTTATAGATCAGCAGTTGAGTTTGTTGGGAAGTACCCTGACCACTGCAGAAATTGAGTTGGAAAATTTCAGAAAAGAACATGGCATTGATGATGTAACTATTACACCGCTACCCATGCTTCAAACAAGAATAGCAGATTTTGAGAATCAGATTGTTATGCTGCAGCTAGAAAAAAGTATTTTTTCTGAGATAGAAAAGAGTCTTCAATTTGAAGATGAAGCTGATATTTTCCGACTCATTGCTATACTCTCTGGAAGCGAATTCAGGGGAAATATTTCAGGAATGCTCAGAACATTGCAGGATCAGCTACTTGATAGAGAAAGATTGCTGTATGAGGTGACAGCCGAGAGCAGGCAGATTGAAGCTCTGAATTACCAGATTGAAATTCAGAAAAGAATTCTTGCAGAGAGCATATCTACTCTCAAGGCAAATCTGCAGAATCGTATAAATGAGCTAAGGGGAAAAATAGTTGATTATGAGAGTTATTTTCTGAATCAGACCGGACAGTACAGTTTGGTTGAATATAGTATGCTTCAGCGTGTTTACTCAATAAATGAGAGGTTTTATAATCAATTGGTTGAGAAAAAAGCAGAATACTCTATCAGTAAAGCTGGATATGTTTCGGAAAGTGTTATTCTGGAAAGGTCACGCACACCAGGCAGACCCATTTCCCCGATTCCCAGGATGGTTTATGTTAGTAGTTTATTAGCTGCAATTGTGCTGGGGTTGGGTGTGTTTCTTCTGAAATATCTTTTTTATAATGAGATTCCCTCTCTGCATGACTTGCTGAAATACACCCATGCTCCTGTAATTGGTGTTTTGCCCAGGTACAAAAGCGACATACCTCCCAATCAATTGCTTGTACTTAAGAAACCTAAATCTTTGATTGCGGAGGCTTTAAGGGCCATTAGAACCAATCTGCAGTTTATTGATAATACTCCTGGTTCAAAACTGGTTGCCGTAACCTCAACCATATCAGGTGAAGGAAAAACATTTTTTGCAATGAACCTTGCAGGTATTCTTGCATTCAGCGATAAAAAGGTTGTGGTAATTGATCTGGATATGCGTATGCCCAAGATACATAAGGGGTTCAACGTGGAGAATGTGAAAGGTGTGAGCACAATACTTTCCAAAATTGATGAAATTGAGGATTGTATTCAACCTTCTAAAGTAAAGAATCTTGATTTTATTACCGCAGGACCGCCTCCACCCAATCCATCCGAACTAATACTTAAGGCAGAAATGGATGAGTTAATCCAATACCTGAAAAGTAAATATGATTATGTAATTGTAGATAATCCTCCTGTAGGTATTGTAACCGATGGGATGAAAAGTATTCTGATGGCTGATTATCCTGTTTACATTTTGAAGGCCAATTACTCAAAGCGAATGTTTATTCAGAATATCAACAGACTTATGACAGAAAACAAGGTTTCAAGACTTTCTGTTGTATTGAATGCGGTAGATCGTGAATATTCAAGCTATGGTTACGAGAAAGGATATTCATATGGCTATTTTTATGGGAAGCATGGTGAAGAATTGGGTTATTATGATGATCCGCATTCAACGGAACGAAAGAGCTTTTGGTGGAGGTTGATAAAATTTAGAAAATAATATGAAACAAGCATGTATAATGCTTTTTAAGCTCAAAATACAATTTATGCATGCAAATTAATCTTACCGGTTAAAATCTTTAATTGAACTGATGAAAGTTAATGAAACAGGGTTCAGGGGTTTATATTTGATTGAGCCCGATGTTTTTGCAGATGCAAGAGGCTATTTCTTTGAGTCATGGAACAAAGAACGTTTTACCAGGTATGGATTGGAGCTTGACTTTGTTCAGGATAACGAATCCATGTCGGGTGCAAATGTTTTAAGAGGATTGCACTTTCAGCTTCCACCTTGGGAGCAGGGCAAGTTGGTGCGTGTTATTAGAGGTTCAGCACTTGATGTTGTGGTTGATCTTAGAAAAAACGAATCTACATTTGGGAAAAATTACAAGGTAGTTCTTTCAGCAGAAGAAAAAAAACTGCTGTGGATACCGCCCGGATTTGCACATGGATTTCTGACCCTTAAGGACAACACCATTTTTTCATACAAATGCACGCAATTATATAATCGCAAATCTGAAATGGCACTTGCCTGGAATGATCCTGATCTGGCCATTGATTGGGGGATATCTGATCCTATTGTTTCGGAAAAAGATAAATCAGCAGGGTCATTCCGCAATTTTAACAGTCCTTTTTAAGAATAAAACCAATAATCTGAATTAAAAACTTTATCTGATGCCAGAAAATCCGGTATTAATATATGGATTATTTTTTATAGCATGTCTGGCTTTTTCGCTCATTATCAACAGCTTTTTGCTGAAGTTTGCAAAAACACTTGGAATAAGAAACACAAGCGAAACCATTATCCGCTGGAGTGGAACTTCAAAGCCATCGCTGGGGGGTATTTCCTTTTTTATTATTTTCTTGTTTTCCTTGATTTTTGTGTCTTTTCTGTTTGCAGATGATGGAAATTTCTTTAACCTGAGGACGCTCGGTATTCTCTTAGCTGTAACTGTGGGGTTTCTTCTGGGGCTCTTTGATGATGCTTACAATACCCGGCCATTAATTAAGGTTTTTACACAAATGATTTGTGGCGTAATTTTAATAATCACAGGTTCTTATATTCAGCTTTTTGACAGTAATTTATTTAACTATGCGTTGACACTGTTTTGGGTTGTTGGAATGATGAACAGTATAAATATGCTTGACAATATGGATGGCATTACAGCTGTTGTTTCTTTAGGGATATTGGTTGCTATTCTACTTGGAATGTTTTTGGGTGGAGGATTTGAAAACCCTTTGTTCATAATTGTGCTGGCCACTATAGCATCTCTGATTGGCTTTTTGCATTTTAACTGGCATCCTTCGCGTATGTTTATGGGTGATACCGGAAGTCAGTTTTTGGGCATATTGCTTGCCGCTTTTGGTATCAATTGTTTATGGAATGGAATGTCTTTTCAAACAGATGTTCCGGCATTGATGCGGTTTTTCGCTGTTATCACCTTGTTCGCTCTCCCCATCATTGACACTACAACGGTTTCCTTCAAACGTATTTTGCGAGGCAGTTCGCCCTTTGTGGGTGGTAAGGACCATACAACACACCATCTTTCTTACCTCGGATTAAATGACAGGCAGGTAGGGTGGGTATTTGTCGGCCTGTCAGTAGTATCAATTATGCTAACTCTATTCCTTACCAATTTCATTTCAACATGGAAGATGTGGCATAATTTCTTATATGGAGGATATTTTGTTGGGCTGTTAACTGTGTTATTTATGATTGCCAATATGAACAAGGAAAAGGAGAAGATTTAATGTCAAATGTCAGATGTATCATGTTGAAAGCCATAGGCTTGAAATCACGCCTATACGGGATCGTATGTCAAATGTTGGAAGTCTCAGGATTAAAACTCTTCTTAGGCATTATAAGCAGTCTTATTAGCAATATGAAGTTATTCCCCAAACCTACTTTCAATACATTCGACATCATACATTCGACATCAAACATTTGACATCAAACATTTGACATCTTTAAAACCTCACTCCCAGAATCAACTGAAGGTTTAAGTCTTCGTTTTCCGGAAATGCAACCTGCACTCCCAGTGAAATTGGCGCTATAAATCGGAAAAGATGCATGTCACCCACAATTCCGAAACCTGATGACCTCAGATTATATGTTTCCTGCCTGTTGTTTTCAGGATCAGGAAATGTAGTGGCACGTGCAATATCAGAAAATACATATCCGCGCAAACGCATCAGGTAAATGACAGCACGGATGCTCATATCAGGATATAGCATTGGGAAAGCATAATCAAATGTAAAAGTACTTAGAGATTTGAGCTCGCGCGATAGTGTCCCTCTTGGAAATGGCAAGATGTTACCGTAAGAATAATTAATTACGTTGGGTTGGGGTTCATTCTGCCGCTTCTCCTGGTGTCCTGCACTGAACCTGAATCCCTGGTGCCTGATAAAACCGGGGAAATAAAAAATTCCCCTGGCTGCAAAAATACTCCCCATTCCAAATTCCTGAAATGGTGAATGCCTGTATTGTAAATCTATGATCTGACCAAATCGCGGGAAAATATCCCTTGCTACACTGCGTTTCTGGCGGTAACCCGTAATACGCCAGGTATGGCTGTAAACCTGGTTGTCCTGCAAAGCAAAATATCTGTTGTTATCAAGGAAGAGTGTATCAGGCGTGTGCCGGTTACGAAGTGCCTGGTTCAGCCCCCCGCTTATCATGGGGATTAAACCATAGAATTTATCGTTGCGCTGAAAACGAAAAGGAATTGAAAGAGCAAGCAAAAACTGGTTTTCAGTCCAAAGAATGTTATTGATATTTTCTCCATCCTGGTAATATAATCTCCTGTGTCCCGATTCAGCAATCAAATCAATCACAGGATACCAACCCTGGTAAGAAAATACAGTACTGAATTTTCCTGTCTGTTCATCAACATCCCAAAGGTAGCCAACTGTGGCAAAAGATGTGCTGAGTTTGTTTTGAAACAGCATGGATGCACCTATTCCGGCTTCCTGACTGGCCCCATCAATATAGGCCGGTGCCCAGCTGTGCAGGTGAAAAAGGTTTCGCAATCTGCTGTAAGGTTTTATTTCGTGCTCCCTGCGGGTAATATTCTCCTTAGTTATCACTGTTTCCTCTTGTTGGGCAAGGATTTGGTGAAACTTTGGTGAATGGTCCTCAATCTTGTCAATTGAAATTGGTTCCAGTTGGTCAATAGGTTTTTTCATCAGCCGGTATCCATCAGCACTGTAATCCGACCAAATAATATAACTATCAGAAGCTGCTGCAAAATCGGCACCGAATACCGGAGAGATGATTTTTTGTGGTTCAGTTGAGTCGGGCTTCAACCGGTAAATACCGTTGATTCCGGACCAAGTTCCTGTAAAAATAATGTCATCACCCATAAAGCGGGGAGAGGAAATCTCCGTATGGGAAGCCGGTAAAATGGTTCTGTGGTTTTGATTGCGGATGTCAATGATGTCAATGCGTTTTCCCCTTGCATCCACTGCAATTATGGCGATCTTTTCACCATTGGGGTGCCATGCCGGCTCCATAATAAAATCATTACTTTCATAGCTGAACCGGAATAACTCTTCAGCTGTTTCTGAGTCCAGAATCACCATTGCATATTGGCTCGTTTCGGTGGTTTCCACTGCAGCGATGCGCGTTCCATCATAGGAAAGGGCGGGGGCAAAGAAGCGACCTTTTCTGGTCAGACGAATTCTCTTATTTGTCTCTATGTCATAAATCATGATTTCTGACCAGTTGCGATGTTCCCAGCGGGGATCGGGCCGTTGCTCGTTCCATACAAGCCTGCCGGCAGCATAATCAAAGGCATTGGGAAAGTACCAGCCGGGAGCAAACAGCCTTTCTTCTATGCCATCTGAAGAGATCTTAACAATTTGGGGTATGTCCTTTAGTCCTGTTTTCAGGGCAATTACAGTGCTATCATTAACAAAAAATGCCTGTGTATACTGGGTAAAGAGTTTGTTTTCTCTGCTGATTATTTCACCATGTGTATATTCATGTTGATCCTTTTGGTTTCGCCAAAGCGAATCCAGAACTGTAAAAGTGTGTTTATAATGTTGGTCTTTGTTGCGTCCTGTTTCTCTTTCCATGCCTCTTGAGAAGGGAATAGGTGAAATGGGCATGAATGCCACATTGTCAATAACTCCGCTCCACACATTGGCTCCTTTTTCAATACGGGCCATACTTACCAGTTGATAGCCCAGTTCATAAAAATTGGGTACATGGTCTTTATATGAACCAAAATAAGCTTTATCAAAAGAATACTTGCCACGGGTCAATATCTGGGCTCTTAATCCTTGCTCAAACTGTGGCAATCTGCCACGTCCGCCAAATGTAAAAGCTGTTTCCATAGCCACTGCATCACCTTCCAGGAACCACATAGGTACAAAAAGTCCCAGCACGGCACCAACAGCCTGTTCGCCAACAATATATCCCAGAATCCGTGTAAGCCCCTGATTGAGTTTGTCAATCTGTACTACATGACGAAATTCGTGCAATACAAGTCGTTCCATCCAGTCATGGGTGTCGTTATTGGCTGGTGGATTTGTATACAGTTCAATGCGTCGGGGTGCCCATGAAACAAAACCATTGGATATAACTGTCTGGTTATGCACTATTACCGAAACCTTGCGCGGATTATGGTTCAGACTTTTTGTTGCATATTCATAGGAATGCTCAAGGATATCTGCAATGTACCTGGCCTGTTCTTCATAATTATCCGGAAAAATTACCTGGAAATTTTCCGTATTGATCTGTTTCCACCGGATACTGGCAGGATCCTGTCCGGCTGAGTAGAACTGGGCATATGTTTGAGTGCCTTGGAGGAAAATGAAGCAAAAAAATATTAGTCTGAACAAAAGTTTTATATCCATAGGTTTGTTTCCGGGTTTGTTATCAAAGCAAAGATAAAACACTTTTCAGGGGTGTATACAATGATACAGTTAAAAAAATTCATCAATTACAATATCAATCCCGGCACATTTTTTTTTATGTGATATTATGGCAGGAAATCTTACTTAAAAACCATGTTGTTTTTCACCGTAATTTTTTCGCAATACCTGCACTTCAGCCTGATTTCTTCTTTATCAACCACATCGAATCGGGTAGTAATAACTTCAATATTGGTGATACAATTGGGATTAAAACACTTCACTATGGCTGTTATATTGTCTGGAATTTCCACAATTGTTTTCTTCACAACCTGGTAATCTTTTATCTCAATTACACTTGCATGAGGAGCAACCAGTGAAATTTTATTCAGTTCTTCCGGTTTGAAAAACTTGTTACTTACCTTTATAATTCCCTTACTTCCGTATTTTTTGCTTTCCAGGTTGGTGCCAAATAATACCATTTGGTCAAATTCATCAAGCTTCAGCATTTTAATTACCTGGAATACTGCACTTGCGGGTATGTGGTCTATAACAGTACCATTTTCAATGGCTGATACTTTTAGTTCTTTTACTTTTTCGTTCATCGGAAAGTTATTTTTGATTGTTGATTTATGATTTATAATTTTACTGCGGAGACGCGAAGGCTCAATGGACGCGGAGTTTTTTGATTTGGGATTCGTGATTTATGATTTCGGATTTCTTTCTCCGTTCTCCGTTCTCCGTTTTCCATTCTCTGTCATTTTACCTCATTCCCAGCATTATCGCCAGCAACGCCTGCCTCACATACACTCCGTTGAGAGCCTGCTGGAAGTAGTATGCCCGTGGGTCGGGGTCCACATTGATATGGATTTCATTGACCCTCGGCATAGGATGCAATATTCTGAAATTTTCTTTGGTCGTATGAAGCATATCCTTGTGAAGATTATATGAGTTTTTGATGCGCTCAAATTCCAGTGGATCAGAAAAACGCTCTTTCTGGATACGGGTCATGTAAAGGGTATCCACATTGGGGATTACCTCATCCAACTGGGTGTACTGGTGGTAGGCGAGATTTTTCTCTTTGATATGCATCTTCACCGAGCTGGGTAGCTTGAGTTCCACAGGCGATACCAGGTGAAAAGTGGTGTTGTAATTGCACAATGCAATAACAAGAGAATGTACAGTGCGGCCATATTTCAAATCTCCCACAAAGGCAACATGCAAATTATCAAGCGTTCCCTGGGTTTTAATGATACTGTAAAGGTCCAGAAGAGTCTGGGTTGGATGCTGGTTTGACCCGTCGCCCGCATTTATTATAGGCACGGGAGATATTTCCGATGCAAATCGTGCACTTCCCTCAACAGGATTACGCATAACGATCAGGTCGGAGTAATTGGCAATTGTAAGAATGGTATCTCTGAGAGATTCACCCTTTTTTACACTGGTGTTAGAAGCTTCAGAAAACCCTACAATTTTTCCACCCAGGCGATTTATGGCGCTTTCAAAACTCAGGCGTGTGCGGGTGGATGGTTCAAAAAATAATGAGGCAATAACATGATCTTTCAGAATTGTTTGCACCGGATTGGCTTCAAATTCGCGAGCTACTTCCAGTACCCGTAGTTGTTCTTCTTTTGAATAATCGTTAATGGATACCAGGCTTTTGTTCTTCATAGTTTTTTGTTTATAAGTGATAATTATGTTGATATGAAAGGTTTAACGAAATTAATATTCAAAAAAAAAGCGGCCAATAAAGCCGCTTTTTCAATGGTTATTTGCATCCACAATCTTTTCTGATGAGATTTTTTGATTTCAGAAAGTCACAAACCAGATCGCAAAGAACAGGTTTGCCAATTTCCTGCAACTCATAGTCAACTTTTACTGTAGGTTTGTTAATTTTTACAATTCTCTGTAAATCAATGGGAGTTGCTATGACTACAGCATCACAGTCTGTATTGTTTATGGTTTTTTCCAGGTCAGCAATTTGCTGAGCACCATAGCCCATTGCAGGTAAAAGTGTTCCTATTTCAGGATAAATCTCGAAGGTTTCTTTCAGGCGGCCCACAATAAAAGGTCTGGGGTCAACCAATTCGGCGGCGCCAAATTTTTTGGCTGCCACTGTACCTGCACCGATCTTCATATGCCCGTGTGTAAGGGTTGGTCCGTCTTCTACTACAAGAACTCTTTTCCCTTTAATGAGTGATGGATCACTTACTGTAAGGGGTGAGGCTCCATCCACTACAACTGCTTTTGGATTCACTTTTATAATGTTCTCTCGCACAATCTGGATATTTTCGGGTGCTGAGCTGTCCATTTTGTTGATCACCACAATATCCGCAAGTCGGAGGGTAGTTTCTCCAGGATAATAGTTAAGTTCATGACCGGGTCGGTGCGGGTCCACAACCGTTACCATCAGGTCCGGTTTGAAAAAAGGAAAGTCATTATTTCCGCCATCCCAAAGGATCACATCAGCTTCCTTTTCTGCCTCACGAAGAATGGCTTCGTAGTCAACACCGGCATAAATAACATTACCCCTTACCACATGCGGTTCATATTCTTCCATTTCTTCGATAGTACAATTGTGCTTTTTCAAGTCATCCAGGGTAGCAAAGCGTTGTACTTTTTGTGCAACCAGGTCGCCATAGGGCATTGGATGTCTTACGGCAACTACCTTCATGCCGTGTGACATAAGTGCTTCAACAAGCCTTCTGGATGTCTGGCTTTTCCCGCAACCGGTACGAACAGCTCCTACTGCAATTACCGGTTTGGAGCTTTTTAACATTGTTTCCTTGGGGCCTATAAGTAAAAAATCGGCTCCATTTGCATTTACAATAGAGCCGACTGCCATTACTTCCTGGTAAGATACATCACTGTATGAGAATGCACAAACATCCACATCCAGTTTTTTGATAAGGTGGGGTAGTTCATCCTGTGTATAAATAGGAATTCCCTGGGGATAAAGTTCCCCGGCTAACTCGGCAGGATATTTTCTGCCATCAATGTCGGGAATCTGGGCAGCTGTAAAAGCTAGCACATTATAGTTGTCATTTTTTCTGTAGTAAGTGTTAAAGTTGTGAAAGTCTCTTCCGGCAGCACCGATAATAATTACGTTCTTCTTTTTGCTCATGTGTTTTGATATTTAGGATTAGATTTATTTTGATTATTGAAAATTGCTTTTAGAAAAATCTCACAAACCTACATAATTTTTACAAAAAATTCTGTCAGTGGAAGGAATTTTTTTCCAATTGTAATTAACAGCTAGAAATTAACCTGTGTCTGAAACTAAAGCCTGAATACAAACCCGAAAAAAGGAGTAATTTTGCAACCTGTTAAATATTGAAAAGATGAGCAAAATTGAAGATAAAATAGTCATTCAGGTGCAGAAAGCAATAACTGAACTGTTCGGTCAGGAGATTGATTCTTCCTCGATTGCTTTACAAAATACCCGCAAGGATATTGAAGGTGATTTTACTCTGGTGGTTTTCTCTTTTGTGAAACTGACGAAGAAATCACCTGAAGAAACAGCCCAACTCATTGGAGAGTATCTGAAAAAGCACATGAAAGAAATAGATTCTTTTCAGGTACTGAAAGGATTTTTAAATTTTACTTTACATCATCAATACTGGATGACTTTTCTCCAAAAGGCCTCGGAAGAAAATAATTATGGTACAACATTGCCGGATGAATCTGAACCGGTTGTCGTTGAATATTCTTCACCCAATACCAATAAACCGCTTCATCTGGGTCATATACGTAACAATCTGCTCGGTTATTCCCTTGCACAGATTCTTGAGGCTTCAGGAAAGAAAACCTATAAGGTTAACCTTGTAAATGACCGGGGTATTCATATTTGTAAATCAATGCTGGCCTGGATGAAATGGGGCAATGGTGAAACGCCGGAGTCAAGTAAGAAAAAAGGTGATAAACTTGTGGGCGATTATTACGTGCTGTTTGAAACGGCCCTGCGAAAAGAGGCTCAGGCCTTGAAAGAAACTCACAATTATGACGATGAGAATGCACGCAATAATGCACCGCTCATGCAGGAAGCCCGCGAATTATTACGCAAATGGGAAGCCCGCGATCCTGATGTATTCAAAATCTGGAAAACAATGAACGGATGGGTTTACAGGGGCTTTGATTCAACTTACCAACGTTTAGGTGTGAGTTTCGATAAAATCTATTACGAATCAGATACCTATTTAATGGGTAAGAAAATTGTATTGGATGGACTTGAAAAATCTGCATTTTTCAAAAAAGAAGACGGTTCAGTCTGGGCTGACCTTACAAATGAAGGTCTCGATGAAAAATTACTTCTCCGGGCCGATGGTACTTCTGTTTACATAACTCAGGATATTGGAACAGCACAGTTAAGATTTGATGATTATAATCCCGGAAAAATGATCTATGTGGTAGGGAATGAACAAAATTATCATTTTGAAGTATTGAAAAAAGCGCTGAAAAAGCTTGAAAAGCCTTATACTGATCATCTGCATCATTTGTCATACGGTATGGTTGAACTGCCCCAGGGTAAAATGAAATCGCGTGAAGGTACTGTTGTAGATGCCGATGATCTGATGGATGAAATGTATAAAACTGCCCGAAAAACAACTGAAGAGCTGGGTAAGATTGAAGGATTTTCAGAAGAGGAAAAAGAAAACCTGTTTCACATTATAGGTATGGGTGCCCTTAAGTACTTTATTTTAAAAGTTGACCCCAAAAAAAACATGCTCTTCAATCCTGAGGAATCTATTGATTTTAATGGAAATACGGGCCCATTCATTCAATATACCCATGCCCGTATTCGTTCCATTATACGTAAAGCTGAGGAAAAAGGTATAGCAGATAAAAATTTTGACCCTTTAAAAGTGGTCATCAATATTAAGGAAAAAAACCTGATCCGTTCGCTTTACAATTTTCCGCAGATAGTTCAGGATGCCGCTGCTGATATGAGCCCTGCACTCATTGCTAATTATGTTTACGAACTGGCAAAGGAATTTAACCAGTTTTACCACGATTACTCAGTACTGAATGAGCCCGATGAAAATATTTCGCTTTTCAGATTGAAGCTATCCGGACTCACATCCAAGGTAATCAAGACAGCCATGGATATGCTGGGAATTGAGGTGCCCGAAAGGATGTAGATTGCTAAACAGGTTCCTGGAAAGAAGACAGAAGACCGAAGACGGAAGACGGAAGACGGAAGACGGAAGACAGAAGAAGCGCAGGTAGATAATATATAATCATCAATATAACTACATATTATTCAATAACTAAGACATTTCAAAATGAAAAAGATTTACCCGGCAATTTTATTGACAATAGGATTTATCCTTGCAAATCTTACTTTGTCTGCCCAGGCTCCTGACATCGAAATTGGTGATGGTGAAGAAGATCAGGGCTTACCGATCAAGCCTTTTATAAGTTATAGTTATTCCCAGACCATTTTTCTGCAGGAAGAACTTAACATTGAGGATCAGCGCATTCATCGTATTGCGTTTTACTATCAGGGAGGTCGCAAGGTAGAAGATATGGTGCGGGTTTATATGGCCCATACCGAGCAGGAAACACTTACCGGATTTATTACCGAAGGACTTACATTGGTTTATGAGGGTCCATATCCGGTTATGAATCAGGAAGGATGGGCAGAGATTGGCCTGTCATTCCCCTTTGAATACAATAATGAAGATAACCTTCTGATTGCCATGACTGAGGATTCTCCGGGCTTTCGCTTCAATTCTTATTTTTATTCAACTGCTGTGGATGACAATAAAAGTGTACTGGCAACCAAGGATATATCACCTCCATTTGATCCGTTTAATCCACCTTCCAATTATCAAATGCTAAACTATCGTCCAAATGTCCGTCTTTGGTTTGAAGAAATTCCTGATGGTCCGGCCATAAGCATTCAGCCATCACAATTGTACTTTCTCTATATTCGGGAGAATGAAGAAAAATCGTTGAATGTTAATGTTTACAATACCGGTACCGAAGAACTGGTGATTTCCGGACTCGATAGCGAAGGACTGCCTTTCACCAGCAATTTTTCCGGTACCATTGCTCCCGGACAGAGTCAACTGGTAGATATCCGGTTTTTACCTCAGCAGGTAGGTGCTTTCAACGGGTTTGTTGCTTTACAATCCAACACATCTTTAAATCCGGTTTATATCTATGTGGAGGCCTTTGCTGTGAATGAAATGGCGATTATTGAAACTTTCCAGGAAACAACTTTCCCGCCGGAGCAATGGAGTGTTGACCCCAACTCATGGACCCGCAGGGGTTTTGGTGGTTTTATGGGCGGAGGCAATGCAACCTTGGGCAGCACCAGCACCTTTGGTTACCTGGTAACCCCAAAACTTAATATCCAGCAAGGTGATGAATTGATTTTTTATTCCTCTGAATTTCAGGAAGGAGAGTTAATAGTGAGCCATTCAACCGACCAGGAGACCTGGACTGTAATTGATACTATGAGCCTTACCAGGTCATTTAAACGGTACATTATTGATCTCAATGATTATCAGGGGGCCGGTTATATTGGGTTTTCCGGCACACCCGTTATTTACCTCGACTATATAATTGCACCGCCTATTCAGTTGGAAACACCCCCTAATCCTTCAACAAATCCTTTACCTTACGATGGATTGACAAATGGTTTCATTACGCAAGTTCTGGAGTGGAATCCATCAGCCCTCGCCCAGGGGTATAAGGTTTATTTGGGCACAGATGATCCACCGACCAATTTGGTTAATGGACAGGATGTAGGAACCAATCGCTCTTTTAAAACTCCCGTATTGAATAATGATACAGAGTATTTCTGGCAGATTGTTCCCTATAATGAACATGGTGATGCTGAAGATAGCCCCGTTTGGAGTTTTCAAACTGTTGCCTATGAGCCGGTTGTGGAATTTCCCTTTGAGGAAGGATTTGAAAACGATAATGGTGCCGTTCCACCTGCAGGTTGGATTAACCAGGACGGCTTCTGGCTTACAACAACTGATGCCAATACAGGAGAATTTGCCGCCAGGGCACCATTTAACCATCCTGTGGATGCTATCCTGATTACCCCTCCGTTGCAACTACCCGAGCTGGATGACATGGCAATGACATTTTACTGGAAAAACGGAAACGTTTTTAATAAGGATATCGGCGAAAAGATAATCGGTCATGATACTCTTTACGTGGAATTAACTGCAGACCATGGTCAGAGCTGGGAGGTAAAAGGTATATTTAGCGCACCGGCAATTATGCAGGAATATATGCCTGCCGGTATTGATCTTTCTGCCTTTGTTGGAGAAGAGATTTACATACGTTTCAGACATTCTACCAATGCCAACCCCAATTTTGCCCGCGCTGTGGGAATTGATGATATTCTGGTGCAGGGAGCTGCCACCGAACCTTTAATCTGGCTCAGTAACGATAACTGGGATGCCGGGAGTATTGCCAACAATACATGGAAAACTTCACCAGAGTTTCGTATCCGCAACCTTGGAGCTGATATACTTACCGTAAGCCAGGCATATTTCAGTGATGATTGGTTTACCACGACTTTAGTTGCTGAAGATATTTCTCTTGCATTTGGAGAAGAGTATGTATTTACTTTTGCTTTTGAACCCTTTGAAGTTGGTGATTTCATGCCAACCTTTACCATTGAAAGTAATGGTGGCGAGGCTGAAATTGAACTCCTTGGAGTATCAGAGTTTGTTCCCCCATTTACGTTTGAAGGATTCGAAGATAGCCTTGTGCCCCCACATGGCTGGATGGCTCATGATATGAATGGAGATCAGCTTACCTGGATGCGTGCCTGGAATCATGCTATTCCGGCACACACCGGGACTTTTAGTGCTGTTTCTTTTTCTTTTGATCCCTATGTAGGTAACCTTAACCCTGATAACTGGCTGGTAACTTCAAAAATATCAGTTGGCGAAAATCAGGAGTTTTCATTTTTTGTGGCTGCAGGTGATCCGGTTTATCATGCTGACTTTTATACCGTTTATGTTTCCGCAACTACCAACCGTATAGACCAGTTTGAGGAAGTTTTGTGGGAAGAAACCTTGCAACCAAAAGATACTGCATGGTCTGAAAGGGTTTTTGATATGACTCAATTTGCCGGACAGGATATTTATATCGCATTCAGGCATCATAACACTCCTGTAGCCCAGTATATCGTAAGGCTTGATGATATTGAAATCAGAGATAAGGTAATTGACGTTGTAGAAGCTCCCTATGCAATTCCACCTTCAGGTATGGTGGAGATGGGCACCGAAGTGCAACTTTTAACCGATACAGAGGATGCATTGATATTTTATACATTAAATGGTGATGAACCTGACACCGAAAGTACCCTCTATGAAGAACCGGTAGTCGTGAACGAAGATCTTACTATCAGGGCTGTAGCCTGGAAAGATGATCTATATAGTGACGTTTCTGTATTTGAATATACAATTGATCAAACATGGGTAAATGATATCACGATAAAAGGTTTTGAAGTTTATCCCAATCCTGTAACTGAAATTCTAAATGTAAGAAAATCAAATGATAAACCCGCAATTGTTTCTGTGTTTAGTACCCAGGGCAAATTAGTTGCCGGATTCAAGTTGGTAAATCAGGAATTGCAAATTGATGTCAGAAAGTTTGAACCAGGAATTTATATTTTAAAAATCGATGATGGAGAAAACGCAGGTTATAGCAAACTGATCATACAATAATCTTTATTTTTTAAAAAACCGGGATGTTTTAAAAAGCATCCCGGTTTTTTTTAGTTCAGATAAATCGGCCCGTCAGGTCCCAGTGGTATACCCAGCCATATCCATCCCATTAGCAATGCTATCCAAACAATGGAAAGAAAGATGGTGTAAGGAAGCATGGTGGAGATGATGGTTCCGATACCATAACGTTCGTCATATTTTTCAGCAAATGTTACAATGAGGGCAAAATAGCTCATCATAGGTGTAACCAGGTTGGTTAATGAATCACCGATACGAAATGCAGCCTGTGTGATGCCCGGATGGTAGCCGTTTTCAAGCAGCATAAGCATGGGGATAAATACAGGTGCAATAATGGCCCATTTTGCCGAAGCACTTCCCATAAAAAGATTAATAAAGGCCGCAAGAAGTACAAAGGCTGCAATCAATACCGGCCCTGTAAATCCAATTTCTGTAAGCCCGGAAGCACCCTTTATGGCTATAATCAGGCCCAGATTGGAGTAATTGAAAAAATAAACAAACTGGGCAGCAAAAAATACAAGTACAATATATCCTCCCATACCGCTCATGGATTTGATGATATGTTTCATCATATCCTTGTCGTTTTTGACGGTGCCTACAATTATACCGTAAACAAGTGCAGGCAGAAGGAACAACAACAAAATACCTATTATTATACCTGTAAAGAACGGCGAATGCAATACCGAGCCGGTTTCAGGGTTTCTTAGCAGACCATTTTCAGGGATTACTGTAAATGCCATTGCTATAATAAAAACCAAAACGGTAATTCCTGCCCAGCGCAGACCTTTTCTTTCTTCAGGTGTAAGTTGAACTATTTCAAATCGTTCGGCATTGCCCTCATATTTTCCAAGCCGGGGTTCCACAACCCTTTCGGTTACCCATGTACCTACAAACAATACCACAAAACTTGAGGCAATCATAAAATAGTAGTTTACAGCAGGGTTTACAACCATAGCAGGGTCGATAATTTGTGCTGCCGATGTAGATATACCGGCCAGAATAGGGTCGATGGAGCCGATGAAAAAGTTTGCCCCGAAACCCCCGCTAACACCACAAAATGCAGCTGCAAGCCCGGCCATGGGATGCCGGCCCAGAGCGTGAAATATCATGGCTCCCAGGGGAATCAGAATAACATAACCTGCTTCTACGGCCAAACCTGATACAATTCCGGCAAGAACAACGGCCATGGTTATGAATTTTTTGGGAGCACTCAAAACCAGCGCACGAATCATAACAGAAAATAAACCGGTTCCTTCAGCCAATCCAATTCCAACCATTACAACAAGCACATAACCCAGTGGAGGGAATCTTAAAAAATTATCAAGGATATTGGTATACATCCATCTGATTCCATCTGCACTGACCAGGTTATTTACAGTTACCAGGCTTCCATCGGCCGGGTTCACAGCGGATGTGCCTAAAGCATATGTGAGCCATGATAGCAGAATCACAATTAATGCCAGACCTCCGAAAATAGTAGCCGGATGAGGTAACTTGTTGCCAACGATTTCAATGAAATCAAGCGTTTTTGCAAAAATACCTTTGGGTTTTTTATTTAATTCACTCGAAGAATTTCCCATTTTTTTTTTATTTGATTTAGTTGATTAAGTATTGTGGTACTTAACCTTTTTTGTGAGCTCAAAAACAGCGACAAAGATATGATTTTTGATGTAACTATTCCGGGCACAAAGAGAAGTCGTACCCGGAATAAAATTATCAACGCATTAACCTATAAACTTCTCAATCCTGTTCAAATACACCATAATCAGGGTACTTAGCCGGCATTTTATCTTTGGGTTTATCCGATCTCAGGTAATAATCAAACCAGTCCATTGTTCTGACAATATAATCAAGACGATGCACATTGAGTCTGTTTCCATGACCTTCACCGTTGTACCATATTAGCCTGACAGGGGCTTTTCCGTGGAGTTTAAGTGCACGGTACAACTCCAGTCCCTGTGATGGAGGTACTCTGGGATCTTCTGTTCCATGTAAAACAAGGGTTGGAGTTTTACTCTGGTGAGCATATTTTAACGGGCTCCTGCTGTAAACATCCTGCCAGTTTTCGTGTGTCCAGTAGCCCCAGTGAACATAATAGTCTTCCCAGGGAATATCTGTAGTTTTTCTCTTGGATATCTGATTGGCAATGCCCACGAAAACTACGCTGGCAGCAAAACGATCCGTGTGCCTTGTTGCCGACCATGCTGAAAAATATCCACCATATGAACCCCCTCCCATACCCACGCGGTCTTTATCAACATAACCAATTTCAATCAGATGGTCAATTCCGTCAATAACATCATCGTATTCTACACCTACCAGGTCACCGTAACCTACCATTGTAAAATCCACACCCCGCCCGGAGCTGGCCCGGTAATTTGGCATAAAAACAAAGAAATCATGTGCAGTGGCAATTTGTCCCCACATGGAGTAAAATGTGCTCCACCCGTTTTTTACTGCTGCTTCGGGTCCTCCATGAATGTAAACAATGAGAGGATACCTTTTCCCTTCTTCATAATTCAGTGGGTAAAGCAGAACACCTTGTATGTCTTTTCCATCACGGGCATCGTAAACCAGTTTGCGCTGGTGGCTTAACCTTATTTCTGACAACCATGGATTATGGCGCGTACGACGGGTAAGTTGCTTTCTTCTGATGTCGAATGTATACAATTCAGATGGGTGTTGCCAGGTGTTTCCGGCCATGGCTACCTTACCATCTATATGATGAAAACGGTTAAATACAATCTGGGCAGGTTGAATGAGAATTTCACGTACAGGACGATCAAGGCGGTGCTCGCTAAACACTATATCAACACCTTCCTCGGCAGCATAAAGAAGTGTCCGGTTATCTTTCCAGTCAATGTCAATTACACTAAGCTCCATACCTTCAACATAATTTCGGAGCTCTTCGAAAGTTTTATTGTTGGGAACATCGGCAACAAACAGGCTCCCAATAACAGCATCTTCCAGTTTGGATGCTGATTGAAAAGCCAGTTTGCTGCCATCAGGGCTCCAAACCATTTTGCCCAGTTTTCCGGGATTGTTGACAAGAAGTTTCATTTCACCGGTTTCCATATCTACAGTGTAGATACGCTTGAACATAAAGGAATCGTCAACAAGGTTTCGGGGAGCAATGGCTGCTGCAGCAAGTTTTTTATCGGGGCTGAGTGTAAAGTCAAAAACTGTTACACCATCTGTGAGTTGCCTTGTCTGATGGGTAGTCAGATCATAACGGTAAAGATTAAGATGGCGGTATTCTTCTTCAAAAACATCAATATTGAACCCTTTATTTCGCAGCCTGGTCTTTTCAGGGTTTTCGGATGATATGGAAACCATTGCCAATGTATTTTCATCAATGAATTCATACGAGTTGATGCCGGCAGCATGTCTGGTTAAAGGATAGGCTTCGCCTCCTTTCAGGTTGATTGCATAAACCTGTACTCCCTGTATATCGGGAAAATTGGCACGAAATGTTATTGCCTTACCATCGGGGGTCCATCCCAACGAAAAAACACTTCTTTTTCCTGTAATGAATGGAATGGATTGCTGATTTTGCACATCGTACACATGCAATTCACGGTAGTCGCCACCGGCATTATCAGTAAAGGGCCGGGGTACCATAAGTGCATATGCGATATAGTTTTTGTCAGGTGAAACAGATACCTCCACTACAGTTTTGATATCAAAAAGATTTTGCGGTGTAAGTGTGTTTTGGGCTTTTACCAGCGCCAGGGGTAAAAACAACAATACCATTAGCGTTAAAGCTTTAATCATTTGTTTTTTCATCTTTTCATGTTTTTTTAGTTTCTGTTTTTGGGATGATTTTTAATATGGTTTACTTAAAGAATTAATTCTCAGGGCTCATTTGAAACCATAAATTGCAACCTGACTTTTTTGTTAAATCCTCACCTTAAAATTTCTTCCCACAAAAAATGGTTTTCAAACAATTTTTTATCATCATCCTTGGGTTTTTGATTGAAAATCCCAAATACCGACGCTCCGCTGCCACTCATGCTTGCGTATATTGCACCCATATTATAGAGCTCTGTTTTTATCTTTTTAATTTCCGGATACTTGTTGAAAATATTTTTCTCAAAGTCATTTTTGAGATTTATACTCCATTTTTCAAGGGGGTATGCTAGGATCTCTTTAAGAGGTATTTCCGGTTTTGCCGGTGAAATACCTGCATAGGCTTCAGCTGTGCTGATATGGATATCCGGTATAACCAGCAAAAGGTAAAATCCATTTAATGAAAGGGGGTAAGGTGTAAGGATTTCACCCCTTCCAGTGGCATAGGCAGGCGAATCTTTCAAAAAAAAACTGCAATCGCTTCCCAGTTCACTGGCATATTGTTTAAGTTTTTCCCTTGAAATCTTTTTATCGAACAACTCATTCAGCGTTTTCAATGTAAATGCAGCATCCGAACTACCCCCACCCAGTCCTGCACCTGTTGGGATCACTTTATGTAAATGGATTTTTACCGGTGGAATGGCATGGGTTTTTTGTAAAATCTGCCATGCTTTAATACATAAATTTTTATCAGAAGGGCCGGGAATTTCTTCTCCGCTCAAAAAAAATTCCGTTTTACCATCCGGTGCGGGTATAATTTCCAATGCATCTCTTAATGATATCGGATAAAAAAATGTCTCCAGGTCATGAAATCCATCTTCCCTTTTTTGTGTTATATGCAAACCAAGATTAATCTTGCTGTGGGGGTAAACTATCATTAACCAGCTTTTTTTTACAAACCTATTACTTTTTTTTAAGTTCTTGAAAACAATTTTAACTCTGGTTCTTTAATTTTAAAGACCATTTGGTATATGTGAAAATAATTGCCAAAGTTTTTAAATTTTATTTCATGAACAATTCATATTAGTTAATTTTGCATTCATTGCAAATGTTTGCAATTAAAAATAAAAATTTATGTCAGCTATCCTCAATACTGTTATTTCGTGGTTTTTGAAACAAAGGGTTTCACAGATTGAATATTTTAAAGAGAATCCTCACCAGGCTCAGCATGACCTGCTCTTTGAATTATTGAACAAAGCACGGAATACAGAGTGGGGAAAAAAGTATGATTATGCTTCCATAAAAGACATAAAAACTTACCAGGAAAGGATACCTGTTCAGGATTATGAAGATGTTAAACCTTATATTGAAAGATTAAGGAAAGGAGAAAACTATCTTTTGTGGCCAGCCGAGATAAAATGGTTTGCCAAATCAAGCGGTACAACCAGCGACAAAAGTAAATTTATTCCGGTAAGTAACGAGGCTCTTGAAGACTGTCATTTCAAAGGGGGAAAGGATATGCTAAGCATTTACTGCAACAATCGTCCTGAGACAGAAATATTTTCAGGCAAGGGGCTGGTAATGGGTGGAAGTCATAGTGTTAGTGAGTTTAACAGCAATGCATACTTCGGAGACATTTCTGCGATTCTTGTTCAAAATTTTCCTTTCTGGGCTCAGTTGCTTCGTACACCGGATATCTCTATTGCCCTTATGGATAACTGGGAAGAAAAACTTGATAAGATTGCAAATGCTACCATTCCTGAGAATGTTACTAATCTTAGTGGTGTGCCTTCATGGAATCTGATGCTGCTGAAAAAAATCCTGGAAATGACAGGAAGAAAGAACATCCTGGAGGTATGGCCCAATCTTGAGCTTTTTATACATGGAGGAGTAAGTTTTGCTCCTTACCGTGAGCAATTTAAAAAACTGATCCCTTCTGATCAGATGTGGTACATGGAGACATATAATGCATCTGAAGGTTTCTTTGGAATCCAGGATCAGGCCCATTCAACCGAAATGCTTCTCATGCTTGATTATGGCATTTTTTACGAATTTATTCCACTTGATGAATTGGAAAGTGACAATCCGAGAGCACTAACCATTGACCAGGTTGAAACAGACACCAATTATGCACTTATAATTTCCACCAATGCGGGCTTGTGGCGTTATTTAATAGGCGATACTATTCAATTTACCAACACCAACCCTTATCGTATTCAGATTTCAGGCCGGACAAAAAACTTCATCAATGCTTTCGGAGAGGAAGTTATAGTAGATAATGCAGAAAAAGCCCTTGATGCAGCATGTGAAGAAACCGGCGCCACCGTCAGTGAATATACTGCTGCCCCGGTATTTCTGGAAGACAATAATTCAGCTTCTCATGAGTACCTGATTGAATTTGAAAAAGAACCGGATGATCTGGATAAATTTGAAAAGGTGCTGGATAAAACACTTCAGGATATCAATTCTGATTATGAAGCCAAAAGAACAGCAGATATTTTACTTAAAAGAGTTAAAGTTACGTCATTGCCCAAAGATACCTTTTTCAAATGGTTGAAATCGAAAGGGAAAATTGGTGGGCAAAACAAGGTTCCAAGATTGTATAACAATCGCAAGTATGTTGATGAAATACTGAAATTTGTGTCTTAATTTTCAATTTGTGAAGCTTCTCTTTCTCCTTTTATTTATAGTAAGTATTAACCTGGATGCATTTTCCGGTGGCGAATTTATTCGGGTTAATGAATATAAAAACATCAGTGGATTTATCGGAATTGACAGGCTTGATAATATTTACAGCATTGAAAGCGGCATACTTATTAAGCATGTTTCTGAAAATGAAAAACTATCATACAGCAGAAGGTCATTTGGTCCGGTAACCTATGCTGATGTGACCGACCCTTTGAATATCCTTGTTTTTTTTGGTGATTTCGGTCATGTAGTCATTCTTGACCGTAACCTGGCTGAAAAAAACTTTTTTTCAGGTTCCGAACTGTGGCCTGGGGATGTGCCACAAAAAGTCACTTATGCTTTGCAAAATGGTTTCTGGGCATATTTTGCAGGTTCATTTCGATTGGTTCGGTTTAATAACAGGGGGCTAAGTGAGATTAAAAGCTCTCAACTGATACTTGAACATCCTGAAATGGGCATTTTAAACAGGCTTACTGAGAGCGGGAACAAATTATTTGTTTCAGCTAACGGGATGTGGGTTTTTGACCATCATGCCAACTTTTTATTTCATATTCCTGAGATACAAACCGACAATTTTCAAATAATTGGCAATTCCATTTTTTATCTGGAGAATGGCAGGCTTAAAGTTTATGATTTTTTTCTTCATGAGGAAAATGTATTTTTGCTTCCGGAAACAGATGTAAGTTCATTTTTTATCAAAGACAATTATATCTTCTTACAAACAGAAGTTTCTTTAAAAAAATTTCATTACACCGGAAATTTCTATTAATTTTCCAACTTTATTTAACTGGGCCCATGGCTCATCATAAGTATTGAGTTATGCACATAGCAATTGCAGGAAACATAGGTTCGGGTAAAACTACCCTGGCAGGGTTATTATCCAAACATTACGGATGGGAAGCTCATTATGAGGATGTTGAAACCAATCCTTATCTCAATAATTTTTATGAGGATATGCAGCGCTGGTCTTTCAACCTGCAGATTTACTTTCTGAACAGCAGATTCCGGCAGATAGTTGATATTCGTAAGAGTGGTAAAACAGTCATTCAGGACAGAACCATTTACGAAGATGCCTATATTTTTGCTCCCAACCTGCATGCAATGGGCCTTATGTCAACCCGGGATTTTGAAAATTATTCCAGCCTTTTTGATCTGATGAGCTCTTTTATTCAACCACCAGACTTGCTAATATACCTCAAGGCCGGTGTCCCCACTCTTGTCAATCAGATTCAGAAAAGAGGAAGAGAATACGAAAACACCATCCGCCTCGATTACCTGAAAAGACTAAATGAAAGATACAATGAGTGGATAGAAAGGTATGATCTTGGTAAACTTTTAATTATTGATGTAGATAATAATAAGTTTTCCGAAAAACCTTCAGACCTTGGAGAAGTTATTCAAAAAATTGATGCTGAAATTCACGGTCTTTTTGATTAGCAATAATTTACAGACTAAAAAGAATTGCGTCTACCTGAATATTTAATTGAGTATTCATAAAAATTCCCAATATTACATTTCACAGTAAAGGTTTTTTTAATTTCTTCAAATAACTCAAAACAAATATATCTGATTAAAACGGAAATAGTTATAAAACCTTTTCTGGTATATATACCGAAAAAATTTTACGTACTTTTTTATAACTTAGCTGAATATATTACGTATACCTAAGCAATTAAAACTGTTGAAGATAGAAAACCAGCAGCTCTCTCTCTTACAGGGAGCAGGCTTTGAGCCTTTTAACTTAAAAACTAGAACTTATGAAAATAGGCAAATACATAAGCGAATTGTTGTTTGATAACGACTTTGTTATTCTTCCGGAAATAGGCGAATTTTCCACAAAATATATACCTGCGAAATTTGTTCCGGAACTCAAAAAGGTTGAATCACCCTCCAAGATTATAACCTTTAATGAAAACAATAAGTCAGGTGGCGGATTGCTCATTGAGTATATTGCTCAAAAAGAAAATATTAGCAGTTCTGAAGCAAGGGAACGTTTGGCCGACTTTGTAAATGAAATGCTGAATTCGCTGAAATCCGGTAAAAAGGTTGAATTGGAAAATGTTGGAAAATTTTCAATGAATGAAGCCGGCCAATTGGTTTTTGACCCTGATACCTCTATCAACTATCTGGAAGATTCTGCAGGGATGCCTCCGGTTACCGAACCTGCTAAGAAAACTGAAGAGGAGGCCAAAACGGAGCTTGATAAGGTGATTGAAGAAACCGGTGCGGATGTTTCTCCCAAACCGGTATCTGAAGAAAAAGTTGAAGAAAAAGAAGAGGAGCCCCAGGTAACTCAACCTGTTTCAGAAACACCCCCCGTTTCCGAACCTCAGAAACCTAAAGAAGAAAGAGTTATGCCACCGCCGCCGCCGCAAAAGCCTCCTCAGCAAAGACGCAGAGAAAAGAGTGGTTTGCCACCGGCTGTAAAATGGGTTGCATTGACAGTTGTACCTTTGCTTATTATAATTATTGTTCTGGCATTGAACTTTGAGTATATTTTTGGTGAAAAATCAGTTTTTCGTCAAAGAGATGTTGCTCCAGAACCTGAAAGAGTTGAAGCTCCCGCTCCTGTTACTCCTCCGGTTGCCGATACCGAAATAACCGAACCGGAAGAACCTGTAAGAGAAGAAGTAGTTGAAAGACCTGTCACTCCTGCACAACCAGCAACCCCCGAACCTGGACGAAGGGTATATCATGTTATCGTGGGAAGTTTTGAGGAAGAGCACAGCGCTATAATACTGGCAGAAGAACTTCGTATGATGGGAGCAACTAATGCGCGGGTCTTCCCTATTAATCCACTTGGGTTTTACAGGGTCTCATATGGCTTTTATTACGATCTCAGAGAAGCTGAGCGTGTGCTCGAAGTAGCAAAACATGATGTAAATCCGGATTCCTGGATTCTTCACAGATAATAAGATGTTGTTTTCTTAAATCCTGAAATCTTAACTTTGAAGTGCCTAAGAATAAGCATCAAAAATTTGCTGAACTCAATATCTTTCCTAATGTGGTTCAACCCGGATATCGTTTCCCTGTATTTGATTATCATCTGAAAGGAAGCTGGGGAGAAAAATTTTTTCACAATAAAAACCCTATTATACTGGAACTGGGTTGTGGTAAAGGCGAGTATACCATTGGCCTTGCCGAACTTTTTCCTGAAAAAAACTTCATTGGGGTTGATATTAAAGGCAATCGATTGTGGACTGGTGCAAAACTGGCACTGGAAAGGGCTATGACCAATGTTGGATTTTTAAGAATACAAGCTGAACATCTTGCCAGCTTTTTCAGCAAAGATGAGATATCAGGTATATGGATAACTTTTCCCGAACCACAAGCCAACAAGCCCAAAGAAAAAAAACGATTTACCTCCGAACGTTATCTCGATATTTTTAAAAATTTCCTTAAGCCGGATGCACCCATTTATCTGAAAACAGATAACACAGATTTCTTTTTCTATACAATTGAAGTTATTCATAGAAACAATCATTTCCTGAAAAATTCAACCACTGATTTATACAATGAACCGGGTCTGGAAAATTTACATGCATATTCCATACAGACCTATTATGAAAAAATCTTTCTGGAAAAAGGGGAAAAAATTTATTATCTTGAGTTTTCTTTGAATAAAGATTGAAACAACTTTGTTTTTTCTGATGACCGAATCCTTTTTTGAAAAAGTTTACAACGTAGTTAAGCAAATCCCATTTGGCCGGGTTACTTCTTATGGAGCCATTGCACAATATCTTGGGACCAAAGGTTCAGCCCGTATGGTAGGTTGGGCAATGAACCATTCTCATAGTTATGATTCCGGTATACCTGCACATAGGGTGGTAAATCGTAATGGAATGCTTACAGGTAAGCATCACTTTGGTGGCCCGGATGTTATGCAACAATTATTGGAAAGTGAAGGAATCAGTGTCAGAAATGATATAATCCTGAATTTTTCAAAACATTTCTGGGACCCCTCCCGCGAACTTCTGTAAAGTAATTTCTCTCCTTTGTTGTTTATTTTTGTCACAACTTAAATATTTCTTATTTTTACGCAAACTAAATCTAAATAAAGATAATGGCTTTAAGTGTTGATAATGTGTTGTTTGCATTAGGCAAGGTAATAGAACCTGATTTAAAAAAGGATCTTGTAAGCCTGGGAATGATAAAAGATCTTGAAGTTGATGGCTTTAAGGTTTCTTTTAAAATCGTTCTTACAACACCAGCATGTCCTTTTAAGGAAAGCATGCGCAAGGCCTGTATTCGCAGCATCAAAGAGAATGTACATAAAGATGCAGACGTAGATATTCAATTTGAGTCAAAAGTAACAACCCGGCGTTTGGAAGATGAGCCCATGTTGCCCGGAGTGAAAAATATAATTGCTATAGCCAGTGGAAAGGGTGGGGTTGGTAAATCTACAATTGCGGCAAATCTGGCAATATCTTTGGCCCAGACCGGAGCAAAGGTTGGACTGCTGGATGCCGATATTTACGGGCCATCTGTTCCTATGATGTTTGGAGCTACGGATAAAGAACTCGTATCAATTCAGGAAAATGGAAAAACGAAAGTTTTGCCCCTTGAGCGACATGGTATTGGTATAATGTCAATCGGCTTTTTTGTTGATTCTTCAAAAGCTCTTATATGGCGTGGTCCTATGGCGTCAAGCGCATTGAAACAACTTCTGACCGATGTAAACTGGGGTGAACTGGATTATTTACTGATTGATTTGCCCCCCGGTACCGGAGATATTCACCTGTCTTTAGCTCAGTTGCTCACGCTTACAGGTGCTGTAATAATCAGTACACCTCAGAAAGTGGCACTGGCTGATGCACGTAAGGCAGTTTCAATGTTTGAAAATAACCAGATAAAGGTTAAAGTGCTGGGTATGATTGAAAATATGTCGTGGTTTACACCCGCTGAGCTTCCTGATAACAGGTACTACATTTTTGGTAAAGAAGGATGTAAAGACCTGGCTGAGGAAATCGATGTTCCCTTTCTGGGACAGATACCTTTGATACAAAGTATTATGGAATCAGGCGATTCGGGATTACCTGTTGTACTTGATCGAAATAATCCGTCAAAAATGTATTTTGAACGGGCAGCCAAAATGCTGGCTAGTCAGGTTTCCGTTGAAAATGCAGAGGGTAAAAAAGAAAAAACTATAAATTAAAATAATTTTATTCATCCTTAAATTTAGTTTTTATGTCAAACAATCAAAAGGAAGTTTTAATTCAAAAAGTAGAAAATGTAATTGACCAGATTCGCCCTTATCTTCAGGCTGATGGCGGTAATATTCGTTTTGTTGAACTCACGGATGATTATGTAGTAAATGTTGAACTACTGGGTGCCTGCGGAACTTGCCCCATGAGCACTATGACACTGAAGCAAGGTGTTGAACAGGCCGTAAAAAAGGCTATTCCGGAAATCAAATCTGTTGAGGCAATAAATATGAATGTATATTGAAATACATCACTTATTGAATAACTCTGACTAAAACCTGAAGCTCACCTGAGTTTCGGGTTTTTTTGTCAATGCAATTAAGGTTTTGTATCCTGAAAAACGGGTAGAAAACACAGGGTAGTGATTCAGGGGATCTCTTAGGTTTCAGGTTTACAAGTGCTTTATCTTTAGCCCTGATGTAAACCAACACCACATGTAAAATGAAAAAACTTTTTTTATCTTTTTCACTCCCAGTTTTTATTCTTTTTTTCTCCCCCCAGGTTTCCAAAACACAAAACAGCACAACTGATTTTCTACAGTTTGGTACAGATAACGCAGGTAGGCTAAGTAGTTTATACCTGGGTCCATTGGGCCGGTCACTGGGCAACAACATGAATAACGGCTGGTACAATACAGCCCAGGCACACAGTTTGGGAAGATTTGATTTCCGAATCGGTATTCCCGTAACCATTGTGAGTGAGCCTGCCAGGATGTTCAGATTTGTGGAATCGGACTTTGAGGGTATGTCGCTGGTAAATCCTTCGGAAGATATGGCACCAAGTGTTTTTGGTAACAATGAATCGGGACCGCTTGTTTCCTTTGCCGGAGAAGAATTTGCTCTTCCTCCGGGTACAGGTATCAACTTCTTTCCTGTTTTACCTCCTTCTTTGCAATTAAATCTGGGTGTTTCATTTGACACAGAGTTAATGTTCAGGTATTTGCCAGATATTAATGTATCCGATTTCAGCACCCGTATGATAGGATTCGGAATCAAACATGGTATAAAACAGCATATTCCGGGGATATCACTTTTACCTTTTGACTTATCAGTAATTCTGGCCTATTCGCGTTTTTATGCAGATTATGGATTAGATTACAACCCTGGAAACAATCCCCAGATAGACACCGATGAACAAAAAATGGAAATCAATGCCACTGCTTTCAATGCCAATCTTATTATATCGAAAAAGCTTTCGGTTATTACATTTTTCGGTGGATTCAGATATATGACGTCCAATACGGGTATATTGATGGCAGGTACCTATCCTGTGGCCGCTAATGGTGGCTCTACCGGTGAAATTTTAACCAACCCGGTTAACATTAACATGAATGGTGGGCATGTAGGTCTGAATGGCGGATTCCGTTTAAAGCTGGGTCTTCTGAGTATGTTTGCAGATGCAACTTTGGCAAGATATTCCAGCGTAAACCTGGGTGTAAGTTTGGGATTTCACAACTAACAGTAAACCGGGTTAACCCAGGTATTTTGCTGCAATGGGCATTTTGCGACCCATTCCGAAGGCCTTTGATGATACTCTAAGTATCGGAGGTGTCTGATACCTTTTATATTCACTCGTATTGACCAGTTTCAATATCCTGTCAATAAGTGATTTTTCAAATCCCATTTTTATAAGTTCATCCGGGCCTTTTCTGCATTCAATATACTGAAACAATACCCTGTCAAGAATATCATATTCTGGCAGAGAATCAGAGTCTTTTTGATCGGGACGAAGTTCTGCGCTTGGAGGTTTAACGATTGTATTTGCTGGTATTACCTCCTTGTTTTTGTTTATGTATTTTGCCAGTTCGAAAACCTCTGTTTTATAAACATCACCCAATACTGACAATCCTCCGCACATATCACCGTAAAGTGTACCATAACCTACGGCTGCTTCGCTTTTATTGGAAGTATTTAATAAAATATATCCAAACTTATTTGATAAAGCCATCAAATAAATTGCCCGTGTCCGGGATTGAATATTTTCTTCAGTTATGTCGAAGGGTAAATCCTGGAAAAACGGTTTTAGATTTTTTTCAAAGGCTAAATTGGTATCGCTGATGTTGATAGTATGATAAGGCGAGCCCAGGTTTTTTGCAAGGTCTTCAGCATCTTTAACCGAGTGGTCTGAACTGAATGGGCCGGGCAAGAGAACACCTGTAACATTTTCCGCTCCCAGAGCATCAGCAGCAATAACCATGGTAACAGCCGAATCAATACCTCCGCTCAACCCCAGTATCGCTTTTTCAAAACCCATTTTACGGAAATAATCCTGAATGCCTAAAACCAATGCACTATAAATATTGGTAGCTTTTCTATCTGAATCAATTTCTGAAGAAGGAATATCTCCTCGTTTAGTGAAAGCTTCCTCCAAAGAAATAATACTGAAGTCTTCAGAGAATGATTTCATTTCATGAACTATTTCTCCGTGTTGATTGATCACCATTGACCCGCCGTCAAAAATCAGTTCGGTTTGAGTACCCACCTGGTTTACATAAAACATTGGTATTTTGTAACGCCTGGTATTCTGGCTGAGCATATTTTTACGTTCACCACCATGATCCCATGCAAAAGGTGATGCTGCAATGTTGATCATAAAATCAATACCCTCTTTTGCCAGTTCATCCATAGGATTGATTGTATAAAGAGGATTGTCGTAAAGGTTCCAGAGGTCTTCGCAAATGGTTAGAGCTATTCGTTTTCCTTTAAACTCCAGGGATTTAAATTCTGTTGCGGATTCAAAGTATCGGTATTCGTCAAAAATATCATAGTTGGGAAGTAAACCCTTCAGGTAAATTTGCCTGATCTGGCCCTCTTGCAGGAAAAATGCAGCATTATAAAGAGGTTTTCCTTTCGGATTCGAGTTTCTGTGAGGTGCTCCGACAATGGCTGCTATCCCCATACAATGTGATGCTATTTCATCAATTGCTTTGTAGCATTTCTCAATATAATCATTGAATTCAAGAAAATCTCCTGAAGGATACCCGCATACAGAAAGCTCTGCAAAAACTACAAGATCTGCACCCTTTTCACGAGCATCTTTAATTCCCTCAATGATTTTTTGTGTGTTGAAATCAAAGTTGCCAATATGATAATTGTATTGAGCCAGAGCTATTCGCATGGTTTAAAGTTTTCTGATTGAGATTTTTCCTGTTGTTTGAATCATACTGTTTTAATGTGAAAGTTTTTGTTAAGCTCAAATCTTCACAGCTTTTTTAATGCTTACACCCAGTACAAACAAATAAACAATAAACAGAGGGAAAAGTGCGAACAATGCTCCGGTAAATCCTGCAAGGGTATAAGCTAGTGCCCAGACAAAAATAGCAAGCAGAGCGAAAATAAAAGTGATGTAAACCTTGGTTTTCTTAACTTTTGAAATCAATCCCGGATATCGCTGACCACAATAATCGCACACTACCTCGTCGGGTGTTTTAAAAGTAAGCTCACTCAGATTGATAAGTTCATTTTCGCAATTCAAACAATCAATATATTTGGCAAAAGGATTCATGTCAGATTGAAATCCATGGGATTAAAATAATATACCAAGCGATAACTCAAGATAGTTTGAACGGGCAAACTGCCTTTTATTATTTGCTGAATTTCTCCCTTTTAAAATATTGGTAAAACCGTTATTAAATGTCAGACCACCTACCAGTGATGTATTGCCACCCAGCGAATATTCTGTTCCGGCTCCCAGTATCATAGATACCCTCATAAGAGGAATATCACCTGAAAAATCCAGATCATTGCGTGATGTGCTTGAATCATTTGCAGTACTGTAAAATATATCATCACCTCTTGCTCTCAGATTCATTGAACCTCCAAAACCAAACTTCACGAAATAAGTATTATAGCCTATTTCACGGGTTTTCATCTTTAAGGTAAATGGAATTTCAACATTTTGCAAGCGGTAAATTCTTTCCTGCTGCCTGTATATTCCTTCATCAACTACAGTTTCCTCAATAGGGAAACTGAGTTTTCCTCCCAGGTAGCTAATGTGAACCCCGGTAGCAAATCCGTAATTCTCTGCCAATGCGAACTCAGCAAGCAAACCGTATGAAAAGCCAAATCTGGCACCTTCAGAGTTATAATCTTCGGTGTCGGGCCTGAACCAGGCAATAGAGGGCGATGCTTTAAGTCCCAGCCTGAAAGATTGGACATTTAAAGACTGTGCAGTTAAACTCATAACTGCCAGGGACATGAAAAATGATAATGCAATTTTTTTCATACTTTTGAGTTTTAAATTTGGTTGCAATATTAGTTAGAATTATTGATATTTACAGGCATTTGATAATACTTTTTTTACTTAGTGATTCAAACAAAACAGAATCTGACTTGGTTCATGACTCAATTAAAAAGCAAAAAATAACATTCTTTTAATCGCGATAAACTTTTCAAAACCTATGATCTGCTTTTCTCTTATGCGAAAAAAAACAATAATTAAACATACAATTCCGGTTTTTATTATCCTGCTGGTATTTTTTTCAGGTTGCCGCCGCTCACCGCACTGGGAGGCCAATATTTCTTCTGTAAGAATTTCTGACATTGAAATTAAGCGATACGAAAAAGTTTTGTTTAATCTAAATCCTTTTAACATCAGGCAGGATATTGACCCCTATATTGAGGACTTTTCTCTCTTTCTGGGCGATGCTCTGGATACTGAAGCAGGTCAGGCCCAATTGTATGATTATATTACGGACCCGTTTATTCGTGAGATTTGGCAGGATACATGGGAAATATGGGAAGATGTCAGTCAACTTGAAACAGAACTTACAAGAGCATTCCGCTATTATGTTTATCATTTTCCCGAAAAAGAAATCCCGGTATTTTATTCTTATATTTCCGGAATTGACTTTGAACTTCCGGTAAAATATTTTGAAAACAATATCATCATAGGTCTTGATATGTTTTTGGGAAGAAATTACCCCAATTACGAAAGGACAGGGGTTCCGGCATTTAAGAGAAATCGTTTTATCACTGAGGGTGCAGTTGTGGAAGTAATGCGAACCATGGGCGAGGAGTTTATCCGACACAGAAGAGAAATACCAGAAACATTGCTTGATTTTATGGTTTATGAAGGTAAAATGTTGTATTTTCTGGATTGTATGCTTCCTCAGACAGCCGACTCACTGAAAATCTCCTATACCACAGACCAGATTGCCTGGGCAGAAAGGAACCAGGGCTTCGCATGGGCTTTCTACCTTGATAATGAGATGTTGTATTCAACTGACAGGCAATTGATTCAGAAATTCACCGGAGCAGCCCCATTCACAGCTCCTTTTTCCAGGGGCTCTGCTCCCCGAATGGGAGTTTATAATGGCTGGCAGATTGTAAGAGAGTACATGCGCAGAAATCCTGATGTAACCCTGCAGGAGTTGATGCTTGAAAAAAATGCTCGTGAAATTTTAAATGCATCGAGGTACCGGCCACGTTAAGAAAATATTCATTTTTATTCTTGTTTGAGGTTTTTTTTAAGCCTCAAATTCCTTGTTGTACTTGTCAATAAAACCAAGGATTTCATCCCTGCCTGTAGCTTTTTCAGCCGAAGTAAGAAATATCTCTGGCAATGGTTCCCACGATTGTGAAAGGATTTTTTTATAACTTGCCAGGTTGGCTTGGAGTGAAGAGGTGCCTAGTTTGTCAGATTTAGTAAACACTACTACAAAAGGTAAGCCCTTGGTGCCAAACCATTCCATATTTTGCAAATCATTTTTCTGGGGTTCATGTCTGCTGTCAACCAGCAAAAACGTGCACACAAGGTTTTCACGATGCAATAAATAATTCTGAATCATTTTTTCCCAGTTCGCCCGGAGTTTCTTTGAAACCTTAGCAAATCCAAAACCCGGTAAATCTGCCAGATACCACGAGTCATTAATTAGAAAATGATTAATTAGCTGGGTTTTACCGGGGGTGGAGGAAATTTTTGCAAGTTTATTATAACCGGTAAGCATATTGATAAGCGAAGATTTACCCACATTTGAACGACCCAAAAAGGCGTATTCGGGTTTATTTGGCGGAGGGCAATCTTTATAATGGCTCGCGCTTTTTATGAATTCGGCTTTTTTTATTATCATAATAAAACAATATTGAACCTACAATCATGTAAGAAAAAGAAATGAAGACAGGTATTTGGTTTAGGAATTACCAGATGTTAAATCATTCTTTGATATAAGTACTTATATGCCTGTGTTTTTTATTTTCGTAAATATCGGCAATAGTAATCTGAATACCTGTTTCTTCAACACCACCGAATTCTTCATTCCAGGCAGTTCCGAATGTTTTCATCGAAGGACTGAGGCTCATGTAAGAACTAACAAGGGGGGGGACATTCTCTCCCAATTCTCTTACATTTTTCAAAAGAATCTTATAATTCCCCTCGAAAGAATGACTGATAAATAAATCATCAAAGCCACTAACATCAGTTTTATACCCTAAGGGTTCTTTTGGATACACCAGTTTTTCCTTATCAGGAAAGAATTTATGCATAAAAAACAATATCAAGTCTCTGGCTTTGGGGTTAAAATGCTCGTACATTGTAACTTTGCCAAAAAAGTATTTTATCTCAGGGTGGTTTACTACCAATGCCCCCAAGCCATCCCATAAATTGTCAAGAGAAAATAACCCTTTTCTGCTTTCGCGTGATGGCTGGTAATCGGGTTGTACAAAGGAACGTCCCAGCTCAATAGTATAAGGTAAATACTCTTGTATAAACTTTTGTGAATAATTCATTAAACCGGATGTGGCTAGTTCAGGCACACCTTGTTCATCAATTATTACTTCATGGCCAAAAATAAATCTATAGCCTCCAACAATCTCTAACTCAGAGGGGTCCCATACAACCAGCTGTTTATAAGGGATTTCGGCTTTATCAAAATCATCAATATCAGCAGATTTACCTGTTCCTCCACCTGCAGCGCGGAAGGAAACCTCACGCAATCGACCCACCTCAAGCATAAGGTTAGG
>REDJ01000070.1 GCA_007693555.1 Bacteroidota bacterium | reverse complement strand
TTTAGAGGTTTAGGAGTTTAGGAGTTTAGGGGTTGAGCGCTAGCGAAATCCCGATCTGAAATAAAGAATCAGATTAGATATTATTTTAACTACGGATTTAAGATATACTATAAGGTGAAAAATTACCTTTGAATAAACCAAAAGTTTAAGGTATAAGAGAGTTATTCTCCACATCTATAGTGCGACTTGACCGGCCGGATGCATCAAAAGCCCTGACTTTTACCGAATCAACACTAAGCTTTATCTTTCCGGTGTAAAGTGCAGACTCAGGACCTGGTTTCGAGCCATCGGTGGTGTACCTTATTTGCAAACCTGGAAATTCAGTATTGGCTTCCAGAAAACCATCAACAAGTATTGCTCCTGGTGCAGGGATCCGATAATTGTAACCACCAAATATATAAGCCAGGCGTGGAAGCTCTCTTTGTCCCAAAGCATTGGCAAAAGCATTCCATTCGGTCTCCACCTGGCGGTTTCTCAGGTTCTGGCTGGCAGTAGTTTCCCAGACCCGTTCCTTTGCCCAGGCCGATTCAGCAAAACCAACGAGTTTCGGCAAAAGATAATACTCCAATAAATCAGGATTTAAAATAGTTTCACTCCAGAGTTGAGCCTGAACACCCATTATTTTATGTCTTGCCGAAGGGTCAAGACGTTCCATGTGGCGATATTCTGTTTCAATATCAACCAGTCGACCCATATTATCCCTGGTTGTGGTTTTGAACACATCATAAGGATTATAATGCCACGCATCGCGCGTATTAACAAACCCACCCCAGTAAAGTCCGGGTTCTTTGGGGTCTTTATTGTAAGACAGGTCGAAGTAAAAGGCGGTGACATGGCAAAGTACAACAGGGAAACCCCTGTTAGCCAGTCTGTATGCCAGATCCTGCGCGCCCCAGAGATTATTCCAGACATAGGGTATTACATTACCATCGGCAAAAGCGACATTAGGAACATGATTTCCATCGGCATCGTCCTTGAGTGCAACTTCTTCCCAGCCAGCCATTTTCAGACCGCGGGAAGTAATGATTTCCAAAGTTCTTTCCGTAAAATAAGCATGCATATTCTGGGGGTTATCAATATGATCCAGCTTTTCCATCAGTTCATCAATCATAGGCGAAGCTGACCAGGCACCCCTGGGTACTTCATCTCCTCCCACATGAATAATATCAAGCGGAGCCCCTGCTTTCTCATACATTTCAATAATTTCATCAAGAACAGTTTCGAAGAATCGGTAAGTCGATTCCCTGGCCACATTCACCACATTATCATTGAAAAGCTGGGCAGATAAGTATTCTGATGTTTCTTCAGGATCAATCAGGCGAAACTCTTCAGCGGCGGCTTCGTCTCCCCTTTCCATAAAATAATTGTATCGAGCCTCCATGGCCTTGATGGCAGCTCTGGCGTGACCAGGCATATTTATTTCCGGAATCACCCGGATGTGCCTGTTATGTGCATACTGAAGAATTTTCATAAAATCTTCCTGTGTATAAAAACCGCTGCCAAATTTTCCATCAGTATAGGGGAAAGGCCCTGAACCAAACGCAGGATGCAAGGCCGCTGCATCTTTGGTGGTATGTCCGCGTTGTCCACCCACCTCTGTCAGTTCAGGCAAAGCTTTTATTTCGAGCCGCCAGCCTTCATCGTCGGTAAGATGCATGTGCAAAGTGTTTATTTTATAGAAAGCAAGAATATCAATCATTTTCTGTATGCTCTCTTTGGGGAAAAAATTACGCGACACATCCACGTGAACTCCGCGGTAGCCAAACCGGGGTGCATCTTCTATCCTAACCACAGGAAGCCAGGTGTTATTCATATCTCCATTGGAAAAAGCTTTCAGGGGAAGCAATGCTATAAGACTCTGGATACCATAAAACACTCCTGCGGGATCAGTTCCACGGATATAAACATTTCCGAATTCGTTTACTTCAAGCCTGTAAGCGTTTTCTGACTTTCCGTTTACAGAAAAATTTTCAACAATCAAATTGATACTAAAATCATCGTCAGAATATCCCTGGATGGCATTAATATCCCATCCAAAAATATCCTTAATTCTGTTTTGCAGATGCAAAGCCTCTGATTGAAGAACCGGAGCGTAATAAATGGTAAAATCATCATTTAAATCCGCCATCTCACTGGTAGCAATATAGGAAACAGGTGTTGGAATGATGGGCGGAATAAATGACCGGTGCAGCTCATTCAGATTTTTATTCTGATGGAAAAGTACCTTTGGAGTGGGAACAGGAGTTTCATCCCTGAAATGACGGCTGAGTTGTTCAGTGCGTTCAAAAGGAACTATCGTAAAATTATTTACAGTAACGATCTTCTCTTTTCCACGGCTATTTATAAAAACAAAATACAATCCGTGGGGTGCATCTGATTCTTTTATCCACCAGTACCTGCTTTCATAAGTAACAGAAAATTTTTCTCCGGGCTGCAGTTCAAATCCTTCTTCGGGGAATATCCGGTACCAGTCACCGTTTATCTGTTCTACCTGTGCTCCGGAAGATGCTCCTGAGTTCAACACATAGCGTGGTGATTGATTAAAATATAAAGTCCAGCTCTCATCGTTAAGAATTACCTCGCTGTTGTTTCTGATAGTAAATTCAGCTTTTACAGCTGCCTGATCTTTATTATAGATGTTACTTTTCACTTCCCAAGTAATAATTATATCATCTGATCCGGGAAATTTTTCCCGCTTGCATGATACTGCCATAATAATTATTACAGCAAGAATTAAAATGCCGGTTTTTTCTACTGTCGCTTTCATGATTGCCATCTTTTTTTAGGAATAAAGAAATTTTTTGAGAGATAAAATCAAAATTAAAATGGTTTACCATTTACTAATTCGGTTTACAACGTAAGATATTAATTTTTTTTCTGCTGAATGTATTTAAAAAAAAATTATTTTGAAATAATAATCACTTCAGGCTTTTTGTAGTGTTTTCATGACAAAGCAGGGCTGTTTTAAATTACAGCCCTGCTTTTTTTTGTATTTTTAGGGTCATAAAGATTCATTGTATGGAAAAAGAAAAAACTCTGCTGGAGGTTGCCGTGTTTACACCCGGCTCAGCAATTATTGCGGCTAAAGCTGGCGCCAACCGTATTGAGTTATGCTCAGGTTATTCGGAAGGCGGACTCTCACCTTCAACTGGTGCAATTCAATATGTCAGAGAAAAACTGCAGATACCTGTACATGTTATGATTCGTCCACGTATCGGTGATTTTATTTATGATGCGATTGAAAAGGAAATCATCCTGAAAGACATTGCTTTCTGCAAAAATTCCGGTATTGATGGTATTGTTACCGGTGTTTTGAATCCATCGGGCAAAATAGATAAAGAGTTTATGCAAAAGGTAGTTGAAACTGCAGGAGAAATGTCAGTAACTTTTCACCGGGCATTTGACATTACCAGTGAACTGCAGGAATCATTGGAAACACTTATCGAATGCGGCGTTTCACGGGTGCTGACATCTGGTGGCAAAGCTTCGGTGCCTGATGGTCTGGATGCCATCATCTCACTTGTTTCGCAGGCGTCAGACAAAATTATAATATTGCCTGGTGGTGGCATTACAACAGGTAATGTAAAAAATATCATTCAAAGAAGCGGGGTGCGCGAAATCCACTTCTCGGGCAAAGAACTGGTAACAAGCTACATGGAGCCCAAAGACGGAGTCAGTCTAACTTCTCACGGCGAAGTAAATGATTATGAATGGTATGAATGTGATTCGGAAAAAATTGAGGCACTGAAGGCAAAGCTGAATAGTTGATAAAACACTGCCAGATTCTAAACCTTAGAATTCTATCAGCCACTGCCCGGAAACCCTCGAAAGCTCTACCACCGAATTAGCATACTGCGAAAGTGCTTCATAGTAATTCATAAACACTTCATTGAGAGTACTTTGTGCTTCCAGTAACTCCAGGAGCGATACATCTCCCTGCTGGTAGCTGAATACAAAAGCATCACGAACCCTTTCTGCATCCTGCAGGATGGTCTCTGTAAACAACAGTCGTTTTTGAAGCATAAGTTGATATTTTTCCCATGCCGTCAGCAAACCAGCTTCAACATCCAGTGTAACTGCCTGCAGCTCTGCCCTGGACTGCTCCAGCTCAAAGCGGCTCATTCGCATCTCACCACTGTTAAAGCCTGAAAACTTCAAAGGAATAATCAAACCACCATATACAGCTGCAAATCCCGGCCCGGGTCTTACTGCATCTTCATTGTGGTAGCCCAGAATGAGGCTGATATCGGGCAGTCTTTCTGAGCGTGCCAGGCGCATGGCATATTCGAATGCTTCTACCGTTCGGCGGGCAGCTATTAAATCGGGTCTTTGGTCAAGAGCCATCTCTTTTAAATTCCGGAAACCAATTACCGGGGTAATACTGGGTATATCTCCCCGGAAAACCAAAGAATCTTCAGCCATTCCACCCATTAGGAAATATATCTCACCCATTAGTTCCGAAAACTCAATCTGTGCATCAAAAAGCTCAGCCTGAAACAGTCTTACTTCTACCCTGGTCTGCAGTACGTCAATTTCACCTATTTCACCAGCTTCAAACAAAGAGCGGTTCACTTCAAGCAGTTGATTGAGTTGTTCAAAGTTAAGGTTCATCCGTTCCAGCACCAATTGGTTGGCAAGTACATCAATATAGGTTGATGCTGCTTCGGCCCGCAGATACCGTAAGAAATCGTCAAGACCTGCTTCCGTTGCATATTTTTCGGCCCTGGCCTGTCGGATCCGATTGCGTCTTTTACCGAAAAGCTCTATGGGAACTTCCAGCTCAAATTCAATATTTCGCGGAAAGCCGGAAAACTCATCTTCATCAAACACAGGGAAGATCATTTCCAGCTCCGGATCTTCAAATACACGTGATGCCGCCAGGGCTGCTTCGGCAATAGAAACATTGTATTGTTCGATGATCAGTTCCAGATTTTGAGTAAGCACGGTTTGGAAAAACTCATCAAAATTAATTTCGCGGATATTACGCTGGGCAGATAACCCTGAAATGGTAATCAGCATAAGCAAAACTCCTGCAATAATATTTTTTTTGGCCTTCATGGATATTGAGTTAAAAGGTTATTGGGATATTTTTGATTTATGATTTTTGAATTTTGAATTATGATTTTTGAATTATGGGGTATTAGTCATATTCATTCATCATTCATCATTCATCATTCATCATTTTTCATTTTTCACTCTCCTTTCCACCAGGTAATACACCACCGGCAGCACGATCATGGTAAGAATGGTAGCTGTGAACAAGCCACCCATTACCACAGTTGTAAGAGGCCGCTGAATATCGCTTCCTACGCCAAATGCAAATGCCGCAGGCATAACACCAAAAAGGGTTGTCATTGCAGTAATCAATACAGGCCTCAGACGTTGAGTAGAGCCAAGCAATACAGACTCTTTAAGAGAACGGCTCATATTTTTATTCTTAACCCGGTTAAGGTTTGATATCAGAATAACCCCGTTTTGCACCGCAAGGCCTGAAAGGGCAATAAAACCAACGATACTGGCAACATTAACGGTCATATCTCTGAACTGAAGAGCCAGCAAACCCCCCAGCATAGCAAGTGGTAATGAAGAAAGGATAACCAGCGGATGCCTTACGGTACCAAACTCAGCATATAATAACAGGAATATGATGCCGAGAACCATTGCAACAATTATCAATGCTCTCCCTTCGGCTCTTTCCTTATTTTCAAACAAACCGCCCCATTCAATGATAAAATTCTCTCTGTCATATTCCACATTCTCTTCAATAGCCCTTTGGGCATCGGTAATAAAATGTGAGAAGTGACGTCCCCTCAGATTAAGCTTTACAGTACTATGGCGCTGGTTCATTTCACGGGAAATAGTGCTCTCGCCAACCGTATTCACTATGTCAGCCACCTGCGACAGGGCAATAAAAGCTCCATCAGTGGTTACCAGTTGCAGGTTGCCGATCTTTTCAGGAGAGTTTCGGGCCTCTTCAGGGAAACGCAGGATAACATCATAACGTCGTTGCCCCAGGAATATCTCAGAAACATCACGTCCTCCGATACCCACCTCTATAAGATCAGAGATCTGGGTAACGTTAACCCCAAAACGTGCAGCTGCATCCCTGTCCACAACAATCTGCATCTGTGGAAGCGGAGGTTCCTGGTCCAGGGCAAGGTCAACGGCTCCCTCCACCCCTTCAAGTGTACGTAGAATATCTTCCGCAATACGGCGGGTTTCGGCAATATCCTCACCAAATACTTTTACCACCAGTTCGGAGTGGGCACCTGCTACCTTATCATTTACCCCATCTATCATAGGTTGAGAGAAACCTATCGTCATGCCCGGTATCTGTTGAAAGCGAAGATCCATCTCATCGATGAGATCCAGTTTACTTCTTCTTGGTCGCCAGGTATTGTATGGATGCAAAACAACCATAGATTCAATGTGCGATGGTGTAAAAGGGTCGGTACCATCATCGTTTCGGCCCAATTGTGTTACAACGGTTTTTACTTCCGGAAATTCCCTGGCTACTTGCCGGAGTTCGGCAGCCATTTCAGTGCCTTTTTCCAGTGAAATACCTGCAGGAAGTTTAACCTGCAGCCAGATGGAACCTTCGTCGATATAGGGTAAAAACTCACGACCAATCCGCATGAATACAAAAACTGTAAGTAAAACTGCCAATAATGCGGGAATGATAGCAAAACGGGGAAAATCCAGCAGAAAGGACATCATGCTCTGATATTTTCGCTTGAGCCATTCCATAGGCTTATTGACAAATACCTTGGACGGTTTGCTGTAAGCCCATAACATAAGGCCCGGTATTACTGCCAGTGAAAACAACAGGGCACCACCCAGTGCATATGCAACCGTATAGGCCATTGGGATAAAGAATTTGGCTTCTATTCGTTCAAATGCAAACAGGGGAAAATGGGCAGCAATGATAATCAAGACCGAGAAGAAAATAGGACGTGCAACCCTGAGGGTACTGTCGGCTACCCTTTCTTCAGTAAAGTTTTCATTAGGATTTTTTTCACGCCGGGCCTGCAGAGCTTCCACGATTACGATGGCGGCATCTACCAATATACCAAAACTCAAAGCTCCCAGCGATAGCAGGTTAGCCGGGATATTGGTCAGATACATCAATGCAAATGCAACCAGCATGGCAAATGGAATTACAATGGCTACAATGAGTGCCGATTTCACACTTCCCATGAACAACAATAGTATCAATACTACCAGTGCTATACCCTGCATAAGGGTAAAAGAAACCGCGCGGGTTGTAGTTTCGATAAGTTCGGTGCGATCGTAATACACATCAATCCAAACACCATCGGGTAAAATACTGCGATTGAGTTCCTTCACCATTTTATTAACACCTTCAAGGACAGGAGACGGGTCTTCATGACGTAATAAAACGATTATGCCCTGCACCAGGTCATCCTCATCATCGCGTCCCAGCATACCGTTTCGCTCCATTGCTCCCAGTTTCAATTCACCAAGATCGCGTAAATACACCGGAGTACCTTCAACTGAAGCAACCACCACATTACCCAAATCTTCCAGTGAGCGAACCAGGCCAATACCACGTATCACATAGGCCAGATCGCCCCGTACCACACGACCACCCCCGGCATTGGAGTTGTTATCCTCAACCGCTTCAATCACATCATCCAGTGAAAGTCCGTATTTCAGAAGCATTTCGGGATCAATCTCAGCCTGAAACTGGGTAGTTTCTCCCCCATGACTTACAACTTCTGCTACTCCGAATATCTCTCGTAATTTGGGTATTACCACCCACTCCTGCAGCTCACGCAGCTCTCGCTGGCTATAGGTATCCGAGTGCAGTGTATAACGAAAAATTTCACCGGTAGGACTGGTAAGGGGTTCCAGCTCGGGCTCCGCACCTTCGGGTAATTCAGCTTCCAGGAGCCGTTCACGCACCAGCTGGCGTGCAAAATAATCGTCCATCCCATCAGCAAATACCAATGTGATCAGAGATAGTCCAAATGTGCTTTTTGAACGCATTACCATTAAACCGGGTGTGCCATTAAGTTCCCTTTCCAGCGGAATAGTTATCTGTTCTTCCACAGTTTCGGCAGCATGACCGGGCCACTGGGTAACCACCATTGTGGTAACATCGGCAATATCAGGATAGGCATCAATTTCGAGCTGAGTGAATGAATAATACCCGAAAATTCCCAGCATAAGGAACAGTGCCGTAATTATACCGCGCCGGGTCAAACAGAATTGTATGAATTTTTCAATAAACATGGTTTTGTTCGTTTAAATTTTTAAAGTTGGAAGTCCGAAGTCGGAAGTCCGAAGTGATAAGCACAAAGTTGAAAGGGGGATATGTTTTGCGTTGGGTGTTCACAGTTCACAGATTACCGGTCACCATTCACCCCACACTTTCTAAGGCAGCATCACTGCATTATGAGTTATGACCATTTCGCCTTCAGTAAGTCCGTCGAGTATTACCAACTGATCATCAATTAACTCACCGGTGCGTACACGCCGCATTTCAAATGTAAATGGTTCAGTTTCGATATAAACATAACTGTAATCGCGCCTCTGCAATACTGCCCTTGGTGAAAGGACGATGGCCGGTGCGGGCTGCGAAAGGAAGTTTACTGATGCAAACATTCCCGGTTTCAGTTTATTATCCTGATTTTCAAGCTCGATTCTTACACGGGTGGTTCGGGTTTCCTGGTCAAGGATATCGCTTACAAATAACACTGTACCTTCCCATGTTTCTCCGGGATAAGCTGAAAACCTTGCCACTACATCGGCTCCGGGCTGCACAAAGCGAATATCTTTTTCCTGGATATTGGCTGTAACCCACACTGTACTCAGGTCGGCAATGATCATTAATGGTTCTTCGGGTTCCGCAATGAACTCACCCGGTGCCACGGCAAGGTCAACCACTCTGCCGTTGATTGGTGAGCGCACCACCAGGGCCTTTCCTATATCGGCTTCATCCATACCCATGATACGGAGTTTCAGGGCAGCACCTTCCATTTCGCTCTGGGCGATTTCAAATTCGGTTTGAGCTTCTTCCAGCTCACGCAAGGGAGCAATACCCCGTCTGTGCAATTCTTCACGCCGGCGCAATTCACGCTCAGCCTGTGCAAGGGCACTTCTTGCACTGATAAATTCAGTTTGAACCTCGGCCATTTCGGGAGAATTTATTTCGAAAAGAGGTTGTCCGGCCCGAACACTTTGCCCCATATTTACAAAGAGTTGAACAATACGTCCTCCGGCCGGAGGGAATATATTGGCTCTTTTGGCAGGCATTGCCTCAACACTTGCAGGAGCCGATACCTGTCTGCGAATGGTGGCCGTTTCAACTTCTCCAACCGAAATTCTCCGGCGCAGGGGAGAATCTTCCGGGATAAAGATATAACCATTGGAACGCACATATTGTGGCGGGGCTTCTTCAGCCAAATGCGTTTTTCTTAACTGGGGTACAATAACAACCACCAGGAGCAACAGAATTACAATACCAAGAATAATATTGCGGTTCCGTGCAGCATTTTTCGATTTCTTTTCCATTAACATTGCTTCAAATTTATTTTTGTGATTTATAATCAATTAAAAGAACATAATAGTAGCAATTCCAAAGTAAATAAGCAGGCCGGTAATATCAACCATGGTAGTAATGGCCGGGCTTGCAGCCACCGCAGGGTCACCTCCCAGTCGCTTAACAATTAGTGGAAGTGCAGCCCCCAGAATAGTGGCAGTAATTACCTGAAGTGATAAGGCCGCAGAAATACCAATTGCAATAAAGAATAAACTGAATTGTGCGGGCACCTCAGTTTCCCACGACAGAAACAATATTTTACCAAATGCAATCAAACCCAGCACTCCCGCCAGCAAAATAGATATACGCGCTTCTTTGTATAAAATGGCGAACCAGTTTTTTACTGTTATCTGCCCCAAAGCGAGAGCTCTTATCACCACAGTAGCGGCCTGACTACCGGTATTTCCACCGGTATCGGCCACCATAGGCATGTACAATGCAAGAATAATAAGGGTGGAAAGGGCATCTTCATAGGCATGAATAATCATACCGGAGATTAACCCTATTACAGCCAATGAGGATAACCACACTACCCTTTTGCGAAAATGCCCCAAAACACTTGTCTGGGAATAATTGAGTATTTCACTACCCGGTACAATCCCCATGAATTTCTCCATATCTTCGGTATGTTCAGCACGGATTACTTCTATAGCATCATCGTGATGTACAATTCCCATGAGCTGTTTATCTTCATTTAATACAGGAATGGCTACAAGATCATACTTTTCTATTTTTTGAGCCACCGACTCGCGGTCTTCATCAAGGGTAGCATATGCAAATTCGCGATAAATAATATCTGACACCAGTGCCTCAGGATTTGCCAGGATAAGGTCTTTCAATGTCAGAAACCCCTGAAGCTTCATTTCACTGTCAACGGCATAGATGTAGTAAACCATTTTGTTGGAAGGGGCGTCGCTGCGAACCTTATCGATGGCATCAGCACAAGTTCTGTTTTCACGAACAGTGGCAAAATCAGTACTCATGATACCTCCCGCAGTATCGGGCTCATAGGAACTGAGTTTCAATACATCTTCCCTGGTAGCTTTGGAAAGATAAGGCAGAAAGGATATTTGTTCTTGTTGGGTGAAATGCTGAAAAAGGTCGGCACGAATATCAGAATCCATGTTTTCATATACACGTGCAAACCATTTACGACTGGTATGCTGAAACAGATCAAGCTGACGGGTTATGTCAAACTCTGAAACGATCTGCCCCTGTTGTTCAGGCGTGAACAAAGGCAGAAAATCCAGCAAATCTTCATTTGTGAGTTCCTGGAGTATTTCACCCACCTCTACCACAGGCATTTTCTGGAGCACCGGCACCATCTCCCTGGCCTTTTCTTTATTGGAAAGTAATTCTAACCATTCCAGTTTTTTACCGTTTACTTCCATAATGTTTTATTTTTGAAAATTAAACTGAATGATATAGCCACTGGATATTTTTTATAAGTCAATCATCAGCAATAGCAATACCAAGCAAAATAAATACTGCAGCACCTGCATTTACAAGCGTATTGGTGCGCAATCCGGCACTGCGCTGTCTGAATTGCCTTTCAAAACCTATAGCGGCTCCCAGCAGGATCGCTACTATAAGTCTCATTACAAAATCTAACAATTCCACAAATGCCTCCTTTCCTTTTAAAGATATCTCTTGCTTAGATCTAAAAAGGTTTTGGGCTGTTGAACACATCACAAAACCTTTTTATATGTAATTGCCAGTTGCAATTGATGTGCTTTTCAGTGCAAAATTACAGGGTAAATCTCCTGCAGTGATTAGAAGGATATTAGGATTTTATTAGAAAATCATTAGAAAAATTGATTTAGGTTACATTATTGTCCGGTAAAAATGCTTGAAAAACTAACAGATTGACTTCGTCGGCTTCAATTGTCATTTTGACGGGGCAAAACTACTGCATAGAATCCCACATATCTGTTAGATACCCTTTAGCGTTTTGTTAGAAAAATGTTAGAAAAAGGGTTTTACCTTATAAAGACGACCCTCTGATGAAGTTCAGCATGAATCCGCAGGTAGAAAAAATTGAAGCCTTTCTGTTGACTGACCTGGGTGGAAGTTTTCCTGTTGTGACATGCGGTATTTTAATATACCCAATAGGTGAAATATGAATATTTATTTGCCCTTAACTTAATAAATATTTAACCTTTTTCTAATACTTTTCTAATCTGAACATCAACAATTTACCTTTATCTTTGCACAATTATTTTAAGTATTCACTAAAACCATATCGATGGAAGCTGAACCTTATTCGAGTAAAAGAATTATGAACCTTCCACTATGATGGCTGCTTTGAGAGCACCCAAATAGTGGGTAAAATCTCAAAGTCATGACAAAAAAAGAATTATTAACAAGCAAAGTTCAAACAGCGCATAAACTGGAATACAAGATATTTATTGCGCGAATGACAGCCCTGCTGCTTCTTACATTTCTAATAGCAGCTTTTTCTTAACCCTCTATTGTAATCCAATATTACCGATTAAAAAAGCCGGTTGCGTAAGTGCCGGTTTTTTTTGTGCATAAAACCCTTTTATCCGGTGGGCTCTCATTCAATTATAATCTGGATTTCTTTACCCTGCAATGTTTTAATAGAAACCCGGGTATGATGAAGTTCAACAAACTGTTTTATTAAAAAATGCTGCAAACTTTAGGGACTGATAAATGTTAATAGGAAAAACTGATATTATGCTGAACATTAAAACACTTGAATTCTTTCGTGAGCTAAGGGAGAATAACCATAAGGCATGGTTCGATGTAAACCGGCACAGATATGAAGAAGTTAAAAAAGACTATCATCGTCTTATAGAAGAAATTCTGCTGAAAATGCAACAATTTGATAAATCCCTCTCCCATTTGCAGGTAAAGGATTGTACTTTCCGCATAAATCGTGATATTCGATTCTCGAAAAATAAAACTCCCTACAAAACCCATTTGAGCATTATCATGAGTCCTTATGGAAAAAGGATGGAATACGCGGCCTATTATGTGCATCTTGATGAACAGGCCGGTTCATTTGCAGGGGGTGGTATTTATATGCCCGGAAGTGAAGCTTTGAAAAAGATCAGGGCCGAGATTTCCGGTTTCTACGAAGATCTGGAGGATATTCTCAATTCGAAAGATTTTGCTGAAACCTTTCAGGGTCTTGACAGTGAAGGAAATGTTGTATTAACCCGCCCACCCAAAGGTTATGATGCTCAGCATCCAGCAATCGATTTGTTGAAATACAAAAGTTTCACTGCTACAAAACCACTGGATAATAAACTATTGACCGATCCGAAGGGGGTGGAAGTAGTTACAGAAATTCTGAAAAAGATAAAACCTTTGAATGATTTTATTAACCGGGGGTTAACTGTCTGAAAAGCATTATATATCAATTAACCATGAAATATCTGCTTTTGTGCCTTTTCCCGGCTTTGATACAAGGCTGATACTGCCTCTATGCAGCTTTACTATTCTCTGCGCAAGAGGCAGGCCAATCCCGTAACCTTCAGATACTATTTTATTTTTTCCCCTATAAAAAGGTGTAAAAACATTATTGAGTTCATCATCAGAAATACCCACACCATTGTCCTCAACTGATGCTATTAGATTTGATGAATCAATTTTCAATTGAACCCTGGCAGTTTTATCGTCAGAAAATTTACAGGCATTATCCATCAGGTTGGCGAAGGCAACTTTCAGCAAATAAGAATTCCCGTTTAAAGTAATCAGGCTCTCATCTTCAATATTCTCATCAAAATGGATATGGATATGATAGTCGGGATTATTTTTAAGAATATCATTTCTCGCATCTATCAATATCTCATCCAGCCGTATTTTTTTCATGCTTATTTGTCCGGGTTCCCAGGTAGTTTTTGCCATATCAAGCAAACCGGCACTTAAACGTGATAGCCGTCCGGCATCTGTCATAACTTTTTTAAGTGCATCTTCATAGGCTTCTTTACTTCGTTTCTGAGAAAGTGCCAGTTCTACCTCGCCCATAACAGCAGCAAGGGGAGTACGAATTTCATGAGCCACGTTGGAAACAAACTCTTTCTGGGCATCGAAAGAATCTTCAAGCCGATCGAGCATCCGGTTAAAGGCGATAGCCAATTCTGCCAGCTCATCCTTCCCATTTCCTTCATTTAGCCTGAGACCCAGATGAGAACCACTTATTTCTTCAGCTTTATCTAGCATTTGCGATATGGGAAGAAGAGCCCTCCATGCAAAGAACCTGCCTGCAAAAAATATGATCACCACCGCTGCAAGCCAGCTAAAGAGAAGAATATTCATAAGATTGGCAAGTTTGGTATGACCGTAATCATCGTAGGCTGCGGCAGTAAGAATGTAGGGTTTATTGTTGAAATGATATAATATTCCAACTACCTCCCAGCCCTCCTGGGTAAATCTTATTTCACCCTTTTCAATGATCTCTGCAATCATCTCAGGAGTTTCTTTCACAAAATCAATATCCTCAGCATCATGATACAGCAAATTAAAATCCGGATCATAAACAGCCACCTCTACTTCGTTAATTATTTCGCGATGTTCAAGGTATATGGTTTGCAGGGTTTCAGGCTCAATTCCCGCCCCCAACAAAACATTGGCTCGTGTTATGGCCTCTTTGCGTAGTGTGTTGTAAAATTCACTCCTGCGGTCATTGGCCGCTGACAAGTATACAAACAGTGTAAAAAGCAAAAGAATGCCTCCTGAAATGATCGTAAAGAGAAAGGTTAATCTGGATTTGATAGTCATTTCTGGTTAAATTGGTTTGTTAGAGAAAATAAATCCCATGCCCGGTCGCGTGTGAATAAGCTTACGTTCAAAGGGTTTATCAACTTTCTTTCTCAGGTAATTTATGTATACGTCAATAAAGTTGGTACCCGTATCAAAATGTGTATCCCAAACCTTTTCGGCAATTTCATCGCGTGAAAGCACCCTTTCAGGATTTGTGATCATGTATTCCAGTAATTTGAATTCTTTAGGTGTAAGTTTTATTTCCTGGTCTGCACGTTTGGCAGTCTTGGTGTGGGTGTTGAGTTCAAGGTCTGCATACTTTATTACCGGGGTCATATAACTTGCCGTAGCGGAAGACCTTTTCATCAGAGCCCTTATTCGGACAAGTAATTCCCTTATCTCGAAAGGCTTTACCAGGTAGTCATCAGCTCCTGCATCAAAACCTTCTACTTTGTCATCGGTGGTGCCAAGAGCGGTTAGCATCAGGATAGGAATGAAGGGTTTGCTGGTTCTTATCTTTCGGCAAAGTTCCAGGCCGTTGATTTCAGGAAGGATAATATCAGAAATAATCAGAT
>REDJ01000167.1 GCA_007693555.1 Bacteroidota bacterium | reverse complement strand
ATCTTTTACAAACGTAGTGATGTGCTTACTGTCAGCATTCACGGGCATCCATCTACAACTTACCCTTATTTTTGCGGATTTCGAAAGGAAAAAGGAGAAGCGGAAGGAACGGGCTTTAATATCAATTACCCCCTCGATGAAGGTTTAAGTGCAGACGAATACAGAAAGATCCTTGCAGATGCGATGCAAAAAATATCATCCTTTAAACCGGCATGGCTGGTGGTTTGCTTCGGACTTGATACTGCCAAAGGAGATCCTACAGGTACACTTTCATTTGGAGTAAAGGATTTTGAGAAAAACGGCAGAATGATTGGCAGTCTTGGAATCCCGACTCTGGTGGTTCAGGAAGGCGGATACCTTAACCGTTCACTGGGAAACAATGCACTTCATTTTTTCAAGGGCCTGAAAGATTCTTTCTTCAGGTAAATATCATTTTAAGTAACAATAAATTCAAATGATTTCTGACAACAACATTTCAGTGGGTTTTACCTACGATCTGAAAGATGATTACCTGTCTGCGGGTTTTACCCCTGAGCAGGCAGCTGAGTTTGATATTTCTGAAACCATTGATGGAATCTTTAATACTCTGACAGCCCTGGGTTATGAAGTTGATAAAATTGGTAATGTGAATTCTCTGATTAAACGCCTGGTTCGTGGTGACCGCTGGGATATCGTATTTAATATATGTGAAGGTGTTAAGGGTATTGGAAGGGAAGCCCAGGTTCCTGCGGTTCTGGATGTATATGATATCCCTTATGTTTTTTCAGATGTATTGGTACTTTCCCTTACCCTTCATAAGGGGTTAACCAAGCAGATCATAAGGGATTGTGGCATTCCCACAGCTGCTTTTTTTGTGGCTGATAACCTGGATGATCTTAAAACTCATACATTAAAATATCCGCTTTTTGTAAAACCGGTAGCCGAGGGCACAGGTAAAGGGATTGCACCGGATTCCAAAGTCGAAAATGAAGATGAGCTTTTCAGGGTTGGAAAAGACCGCCTGGATCGTTATGGGCAAAGTTTGCTTGTTGAAGAATTCCTGCCCGGAAGAGAGTTTACTGTGGGCATTGTTGGCACTGGTAAAGATGCGCGTGTGATTGGGATGATGGAAGTGATTTACAAAGCCAATGAACCTTCAGGCATTTATTCATACATGAATAAGGCCCTTTATGAAAAGTTTATCGAATATATGATGCCTGATGCTGATGCAGCTGAAAGTTGCGCCAAAGTTGCATTGGATGCCTGGAAAGCATTGGGATGCAGGGATGGCGGAAGGGTTGATCTAAGGATGGATATTGCAGGTGTGCCCCATTTCATTGAGGTAAATCCTCTGGCCGGTTTAAATCCGGTTCACAGTGATCTGCCCATTCTTGCCCGTAAATACGGTATTTCCTATCATGAAATGATCCGGATGATCATGCAGTCTGCTATTCAAAGATTGAATTTGCCACCTAAGGTTGAAAACGGAATAATTAAAAGTCATCAGTCATGAAGAAAGCACTCATAATTCATAGTCCACTGGAAGAAGATGCCCCGGCCGATGAACTGGATGTACTGCAGCAGGTGGAACTATTCCGCAAAGGATTACAGGCATTGGGCTATTCTGTTGGCATTATCCCGTTTCCTTATGATATCAAACATCTGGAAGTAATTGTAAGAGATGTAAATCCCGATTTTATTGTGAACCTGGTGGAAACCCTTTTCGCCGACGGACGACTTGTTCATGCCGGTCCGTTTTTGTTCGATCATTTTAAATTGCCTTATACGGGAAGTTCCGGTCATGCCATTTATCTGAGTTCTCACAAAATACTTTCCAAAGAGTATATGAGAATTCATGGAATAAAAACGCCTGAATTCTTCACCTACGACATGCTTTCTGAGAATGAAAATCTAATTTTAAACAGCGCTTTCCTGGTTAAATCTTTATGGGAACATGCATCTTATGGACTGGATGAAAACAACCAGTTGCTTTTTCATACCAGGGAGGAGCTTCTGGAAAGGATGAAAAAAGAAAAGAATCCCCGCGATTTTTTCTGTGAAGAATATATACACGGCAGAGAATTTAATCTTTCATTGCTGGCAGGTGAAAACGGGCCTGAAGTTCTGCCACCGGCTGAAATAAAATTCAACTATCCGCCAGAAAAGGCTCGTATACTTGGCTACAAGGCAAAATGGGAAGAAGATTCTTTTGAATACAAAAATACGGTACGAACTTTTCAATTTAGCAAGCAGGACAAGTATCTTATAAGCAAATTGAAAGATATTTCGCTGCAATGCTGGAAAATCTATGGACTTAAAGGCTATGCGCGTGTCGATTTCAGGGTAGACGAAAAGGGAAATGTGTATGTTCTGGAAATCAATGCCAATCCGTGCATTTCACCCGACAGTGGCTTTGTGGCAGCAGCCCGCCAGTCAGGAATTTACAGCAGGGAAATTGTAAGAAGAATTGTTGATGATATAGGCTAATATTATAACGGTTATAATGGAAATTTTAATCAGAAAGATAATTACTGCAAATGATTTGGATAGGGTAAGACAAATTACTCTTTCCACCGGCTTTTTCAGGGATGATGAGGTTGAAGTGGCCGTTGAGCTGGTAACCGAAGCTTTTATGAAAGGGCAGGAGCAATCAGGGTATTTTTTCCTTTTTTCAATGATGGGTGATCATACCACGGGATATGTTTGTTATGGCCCAACACCTTGTACAATGGGAACCTATGACCTTTACTGGATTGTTGTGGATAATAATTACAGGGGAAACGGAACCGGAAAAATGCTCATGCAGCAAACCGAAAAGGAGCTTATAGCCCGAAAAGCCAGAAAACTTTACATTGAAACCTCCTCAACTGAAAAATATCTTCCCACCCGGAATTTTTATGAAAACTGCGGATATATCGAAGAAGCAAGATTGAAAGACTTTTATTCAAATGGTGATGATAAAGTGATTTATTCCAAAGTGTTAATTTAGCAAGAATCATTAAAAACCGGACAAAACTGTTCGGTTCCGTGCATTTCCTTTCTGTAATTTATTGAAGGTTTCCTTCTGAATCCCCATATATATACTTCTATGTTTCTC
>REDJ01000170.1 GCA_007693555.1 Bacteroidota bacterium | reverse complement strand
ACCCATAGTGCGAATGTTCCCCACGCTATTCTTATCAGGGGTGTTTTTCCGGTAGCAGGAATAGAAGTAATGGAGAAAAGAACAGGTAAAAAAGTTCCCATAAATCTGGATGGTCCGGGTAAGCTTACCAAAGCTCTTGGAATACATAAAGATTACAACGGAGCTTCACTTGCAGGCGATAAGATCTGGTTTGAGGATAAAAACATAAAGATTCCCTGTTCCGCTATTGAATCAGGGCCTCGTATTGGTATCGATTATGCAGGCGAGGATGCAAAGCTGCCCTACCGGTTCCTTGTCAAAGAAATTTCTCTTTTGAAAAATCACGACTTTTAAAGGGCAACTTGGTTTCCTTCTTCTGTTTTTATTCACCCAAAGTGATTACTTTTGCAATCATTTTCAGGGCATTATTTCGGCCTTTTTTGCCCTGCATATAATCAGATACCTTTTCTATCCATGTCAAATAAAACAAAAGTAATACTTCGCTCAGGCAAAGATGATGCAATTAAAAGATATCATCCATGGGTATTCAGCGGTGCCATAAAAAAGATTCATGGGCCACAGGCCGATGGAAGCCTGGTGGAAGTGTTTTCCAATCGTGATGAATACCTGGGTGCCGGTTTATACCACGATGCTTCCATTGCTGTAAGGATTATGTCATTTGCACCTGAGAGACCCGATGAACTGGATGCGGATTTCTGGCATCAGAAACTTGCTGCTGCATACAAAATGCGGGAAACCACAAAACTTACAGATAATAAAAATACCAATGTTTACCGTTTGGTTCACGGTGAAGGTGATCACCTGCCCGGTCTCATTATTGATCATTATAACGGGAATCTCGTAGTTCAGGCCCATGCCATAGGAATTCATAAATATCGCAATGAAATAGCTGAAAGTCTGAAAAGAATATTCGGTGAAAAGCTGAAAAGCATTTATTATAAGAGTAAAGATACTCTGCCTGGCGAATTTTCAAAATCAGAAGAAGCAGAAGGTTTTCTTTACGGAAATACTGAGAGTGACATCGTAATAGAATACGGCCATAAATTTGATATTGATTTTATTCATGGTCAGAAAACGGGCTTTTTCATTGATCAGCGGGTGAACCGGCAATTGCTCACACAATATGCTTCGGGAAAAACAATTCTCAACACATTTTGCTATTCAGGCGGTTTTTCTGTATATGCTCTGGCAGCCGGGGCCAAAACTGTAGAATCACTGGACAGTTCGCGCAAGGCACTTGAACTGGCAGAAAAAAATGTGGCTTTAAATTTTACAGACACTTCAAATCACAGTGTTATACTGGCGGATGCTGTGCAGTATATTCGCGAGAATCAGAAAACATACGACCTTATTATACTTGATCCGCCTGCTTTTGCCAAGCACAGCAACGTAAGGCACAATGCAGTTCAGGGATACAAAAGATTAAATGCTGAGGCCATCCGGCAAATTACTCCCGGCGGTATCCTTTTCACTTTCAGTTGTTCGCAGGTTGTTAGCATGGGATTATTCAAATCAACTGTTATTGCTGCCGCAATACAGGCCGGACGGCAGGTTAGAATTCTTCACCAGATGAACCAGCCAGCCGATCATCCCATTAATGCATTCCACCCTGAAGGTGAGTATCTGAAAGGTTTGGTGTTATATATAAAATAATTGCCGGTCGAGGTAAAATACCGGAGAAAACAAAGTAAACAACAATAAATTGCAGGGCAATCTTTTTTCATATAGTGATATCTGGAAAATCTCCTATCCCATCATCATAGGTCTGGTGGCCCAGAATATCATGCTGGTCATTGACACAGCTTTCCTGGGGCGTGTATCAGATATTACACTGGGTGCTGCAGCAATCGGTGGCGTATTTTATTTAACATTGGTAATGCTGGCAACCGGCTTTGCCATTGGTGCCCAGATCATGATAGGAAGACGCAACGGAGCAAAGCAGTATTATGCCATTGGGAATATATTTGATCATGCTCAGGGTGTATTAATTATAATGGCCATTATTATATGGATCTTATTACACTTTTTTGCCCCATTGCTTATGGAGCAGTTTATCACATCTCCTGCCATTCTCAAGGAGAGTTTGATTTTTATTGATGTACGAAAATATGGCTTGCTTTTCGGTTTTATCGTTTTGGGATTCAATGCTTTATATGTGGGTAATACACGAACTAAAGTATTATCGCTGAGCACGTTCGTAATGGCCTTATTTAATATAGTGTTTGACTATGTTCTGATATTTGGTAATTACGGCTTCCCTGAAATGGGAATAGCAGGTGCTGCACTTGCCACCAATATTGCTGAATTTTTCACTTTCATATTCTACCTGAGCTGGACCTTGATACACGGAGATCATAAGAGGTATAAGTTCTTCATAAGGATTATACCTGATTATGCTCTGTTGAAGTCGTTAATGAATCTTTCCACACCGGTAATGTTTCAGTACTTTTTCTCATTTACAGCCTGGTTCATATTTTTCCTTATTATTGAGCGCATCGGGGAAACCGCACTTGCTGCATCCAATATTGCGAGGAGTATTTATATGGTTTTGATGATACCGGTATGGGGATTAAGTGCAGCAGTAAATACACTGGTCAGCAACACTATTGGCCGCGGACACCACCACCTTGTAATCCCTTTGATTTTAAGAGTGCTTATTATCGGAATTGTAATTACCGTTTTATTGGTGCAAATAATACTGTTCTTTCCCCTGCCTATTATCGGATTTTATACTGAAAGTCAGGATCTTATCGAAGCAACACTGCCATTATTAAGAGTAATTTCAGTAGCTCTTATTGCATTTTCTGTGGGAATGATCATTTTTAACGGATTATCAGGAACAGGAAAAACCATGCTGGCACTGAAAATTGAAATTCTGGCTATTTTATTCTATCTTCTCACTACACTTGTGCTTGCCCTGGGCTTTAAAGCTCCGGCACATGTGGTATGGATGGTTGAAATCGTATACTTTTCATCCATGGGACTTTTTGCATTCATTGCATTGAAAAAGGCAAACTGGCGTGAGATTACCATATAATTAGTCAATTTTTGATTTAAACCAGTAACCAAAAGATACATTAAAGCAAAACACTAAAAAT
>REDJ01000208.1 GCA_007693555.1 Bacteroidota bacterium | reverse complement strand
CTGGAGAAGGTAAGCTGCCTGGGATGTTGCTCCCTGGCTCCGGCGGTGCAGATTGATGATGTTACTTACGGTCATGTTACTCCCGGCACATCCCAGACTATCCTTGATGATTTTGTTGAGCGGAACAACAAGGGTGCCCGGCAGAGCAAGTTAGTTGTTGATGCAGTTGACCTGCAGGGAGAAGTGCGTATCGGTCTGGGTTCGTGCTGTATTGCCAGCGGTAGTGAGGAAATTCGTCAGGCAGTGGAAGATACGGTAAGCAAAGATGCCCTGAACATCCACATCAAGCATGTGGGCTGCGTGGGAATGTGCCACCAGGTGCCGCTTATCGAAGTGGTTGAGCATGAAAAACCTACGCAGTTGTATGCAAAGGTTCAGCCGGGAGATATCCGTTATATCCTGGAGAAACACTTCAAACCCAAAGGCTTTTTCAGAAAACTGAAAAGCAATTTTGATGCGGTGGTGGAAACCATTCAGCATGACAGCCGCTGGGAAGGCATCGAAAAGTATTCCATTGACGTTAGAGAAAAGCATGTTGCTGCATTTCTTGGTGAGCAAATTCCCATAGCCACCGAGTTCAGAGGTATTATCAATCCGTCCGATATGGAAGAATACCTTTCCCGGGGCGGTTTCTCAGGTTTGAAAAGAGCTTTGGAATTAACCCCCGATGAAATTACTGAGGATATTATTAAAAGTGGTATTCGTGGCAGGGGAGGCGCCGGTTTTCCTACAGGAAGGAAATGGAAGCTGGTGGCACAGCAGCCATCAACCGAAAAATATCTGATTTGCAATGGTGATGAAGGCGACCCCGGAGCTTTTATGGACCGTATGTTGCTGGAATCCTACCCGCTGCGAATCATCGAAGGGATGCTTATTGCAGCCCGCGCCGTGGGTGCCACCCTGGGCTATTTTTATATCCGTGCCGAATATCCGCTGGCTGTATTAAGGGTCAGGGAAGCGTTGGAAGCCTGCAGAGAAAAAGGATACCTGGGGAAGAACATTATGGGTGCAGATTTTGATTTTGATATCCTGATAAAGGAGGGAGCAGGAGCCTTTGTTTGTGGCGAAGAAACTGCCCTGATTGCATCCATGGAAGGGCGAAGGGGCTTTCCCGTATTTCGCCCGCCATACCCTGCAGAGAGCGGCTTATGGGGCAAACCCACACTCATCAACAATACTGAAACCCTTTCTCAGATTCCCTGGATAATGAGCAAGGGTGCTGAAAAATTTGCATCCATTGGCACAGAAAACAGCAAGGGCACCAAGGTGTTTGCCCTGGCCGGAAAAATCAACCGGGGCGGGCTTATCGAAGTGCCCATGGGCATTACCCTGAGGCAGATTGTGGAAGACATTGGCGGAGGCGTACAAAACGATAAAAAGCTGAAGGCGGTGCAGATTGGAGGACCATCAGGCGGTTGCATTCCGCATTTTCTTGCCGACAAGCCCATCGATTTTGAATCGCTGGATGAATCGGGCGCAATGATGGGCTCCGGTGGACTGGTGGTGCTGGACGAAACGGATTGCATGGTGGATATTGCCCGGTATTTCCTGTCGTTCACCCAAAGTGAATCCTGTGGCAAATGTACTTTCTGCCGCATTGGTACACGTCGTATGCTGGATATCATGGAAAAGCTCTGCGAGGGAAAAGCTGTTGAAAAAGACCTGGAAGAGCTGGAAACCCTTGCCGGCTGGACCAAAAAGGGAAGCCTTTGTGGGTTGGGAAAAACAGCCCCAAATCCTATTTTGTCCACCCTTCGTTTTTTCCGGGAGGAATACCTGGCCCATCTGAACGGACAATGCCCCACCGGCAAATGCAAATCAATGGTGGAGTATAGTGTGGGAGATAAATGCATCGGATGCACCATTTGTGCGCAGCAATGCCCGGTAGAAGCCATTGCTTTCAACCCACACCAGAAACACGAGATTGATACTGCTTTATGCACCAAGTGCGACATTTGCCGGCAGGCTTGCCCCGTGGATGCCATCAGGGTGGGTTAAAAATTTATGAGCATGATAAAACTGAAAATAAACTCCATTGTCATCGAAACGCCTGAAGGTACCAGCCTGCTGGATGCTGCAGCAAAGGCGGGTTTCAAAATTCCCACCATGTGCCATAACGGCGAGCTGGAACATTTTACATCCTGCATGCTTTGTGTGGTGAAAGAGAATGCCGGCGGCAATCTCTTGCCTGCCTGCACCGCCAAAGCCATGGAAGGAATGGATATCACCACCCTTGATGAGGAAATTTCTGAGGCCCGCAAGGTGGCGCTTGAATTGCTGCTTTCTGAACATGCCGGCGACTGCGAAGCCCCGTGCCGGGTTTCCTGCCCCGCCTTTATGGATATTCCGCTGATGAACCGGCTCATTGCCGCAGGGCAACATTCACAGGCACTAAAGGTGGTAATGAAAGATATTGCTTTGCCCGGGGTGTTGGGACGAATTTGTCCGGCTCCCTGCGAAGGAGCGTGCAAACGCAAACCCATTGACGAAGCCGTTTCCATTTGTCTGCTCAAACGATTTACTGCCGATGATGCAGATGATTCAGCTCTTGTTTTTGAAAAAGCTCCATCAAATGGAAAGAAGGTAGCCATTGTGGGTGCGGGCCCTGCCGGTCTTTCCGCTGCTTTTTACCTGCAGCTAAAGGGTGTGCAGGCAGTTGTGTACGACAAGAATGCCAAACCCGGCGGTGCTTTGATGTATGCCATTCCCGATGAAAAGCTGGAAAAAAAGGTGCTTGAAAAGGAAATTGCGGTCATTGAAAACCTGGGAGTGGAGTTTCGTCTGAATACCCCTTTGGATGCAAAAGCCTTCAGGGATATTTGTAAGCGTTATGATGCTGTGGTAGTGGCTACGGGCGATTATTCATCTCAAATGGATGACTGGGGTCTGGAAAACAACGGCCGGCAGGTGGTTGTGGAAAAGGGCAGTTATCTTACCAATCTTGAGCGGGTTTTTGCCGTGGGCAATGTGAACAGGTCGGTGAAAATGGCCATACGTTCTGCTGCCCAGGGCAAAGAGGTGGCAACGGCAATAATGCAGCTTTTTGACGGTCAAAAAGTTGCCGGAGAAACACGCCGGTTCAACTCCACACTGGGAAAGCTGTTGCCGGA
>REDJ01000033.1 GCA_007693555.1 Bacteroidota bacterium | reverse complement strand
GATTATGCTTACAGATTTTTTCTAACCACACCTCCCTTGGCACTATCCACCTCAACAGAAATATTGCCGCTGCCTTCCACAATCCATTTCAAAGTTACAGTACTCATACCCGGAATATTTTCAACTTCAATAACTTCAGGGTTCACTTTCTGTTCTTCTACTACATTCAGATCGCGGTCAGTCACACGCATACCTGCGAGTACATTTGCACCTTTCAGTGAAATGTAATTGGGTCTTTCAATATTAAATTTCAAATCTATACCGGCATGGGTTGGTATAAGACGGGTATTTGCAACAACGGCAATCACTTCCCTTAGTCCACCGGCAAGCTCATTGGTGGATAGTTCAACAATCTCAAGTTTAGGTGTGTGATAGGCATGAAACAGGGTAAATGCTGTTAGCCGGTGTAATTCCTGCTCAAGTAAAAACCCGGGATTGTTACGGATGTAATTCTTTTTAAAACCCCCAATCTGGATTTTACCAAACTGTGGATGATCATAATCCTCCCAGGGCACAAAGGCGTCTTCAAACAGCAGGTACCTGTCAAAAGCAAACCATTCTTCTCCGAATCCTCCCGCCCAGCCCTGTGGTTTTTCATGGAAAAGATAGTATCGCGAAAACATTTCTGAAGTAAAAGTAAATACTCCCCGCATCATATGAAACCAGTCGATCTGCCCACCGTATACGGTATAAAGGTCCTGGTGGACGATAAGATAATCATAACCGGGAATGATTCTTTCGCCTAATTCGCCAAGCACATTATAAACCCTGATGTCTGCGGGCAGATAATACTTTGTATCTTCTGCTGCACCGGGACCCCGGAGCAACATACCACCTGTATTGTGATGTGTAATAGAACCTGCAATATTGGGATGAGCAATTACAAAATCGCGCACAGCTCTGGTTTCGGGAAGTGAAAATGGATACAGGTATGCACCTCTTTGCACATAGTCGGGTTGCCAGTTCCATCCCCAGTCGCGATTGTGATCATAATAGCCCACATCGCGGTCTTCGTTGAGCCTTCCGTCACCGTCGCGGTCTATGCCTTCCCAGCCAAGCAATTCCCACTCTCCAAATTCCCCGGGGGGAGCCTGCATCATTCTGCGAGGATCGTTGGGGTCGGTTCTCCAGTTTCCAAAAGGATTATGGCGGCGCATTTGGGTGATATGGCCATCACCGTTAAGATCGTCAAAACCATCTTCCCCTTTGAGTCCATCGCCATCATCATCCAGAGGCATGGTACCGCTTCGTGGACTGCTCATGGTATTGGGTTGGTTCATATAGTATTCTCTTCCATCCGGATTCATTACAGGAAGAATGTAAAAAACCTTGTCATCAAGCAATTGAGTAATAAAGGTATTGTTGCCATAATTTTCAGCCAGATACCATGCTGTGTAAACGGATACTTCAGCAGTTTGAATTTCATTTGCATGTATATTTCCATCCACCCAGAAAGCCGGTTTCTCATGGTGAGGACGGTTGTTATGATTGGTAACGGTTAGTAACCATAAGTCGCGGCCTTCATAGCTCTTTCCAACAGATTGTAATTTCACAAGATTTGGGTGTGCCCTTTCAAGCTTTCGGTAAATATCCAGTAGCCCATCATTGGTATAATAACGGTTCCATATGACAGGTACTTTTGGATTGACCGGGCTACCAGAAGCTTTAAAGAAATTTCCGATTGCTCTTCCATCTGCTTCCTGCGCAAATGAAGGAAAAAGAAACAGTATGATCGAAAGGCTAAAAATTATTCTTTTCATACAGGCGATTTAAGTCTTTAATTTTTTTAATATAATTGCCCCGGATTATTGGATTTATGAATGAACAGGTTCAGAATTTATTCCCCCTGAATTACAGATTAACCCTTACTTCTTTAAATCCTGAAGCTTCAGCACCCACACTTATGGTAACACTGCCGCTGCCCTGTATCAGCCAGCTTCTTTGCTCTGAGCTGCGTCCGCCAATGGCACCCATAACCTCCACTGGTTTCCCGCTGATAATAGCCTGATCAGGCCCCGGAGTTACGCGCATGACTGTTTTTTGCATCCAGCGCACCTGCTCACCTGCTTCAGATGCTGTAGGGAAAGTGCCCCGATTTATTACATCCAGGGTCACACGTGTAAGGTTTCGACCCAGTCTTTCGGTTTTCAGGTTAATGATATCAATTTGAGGACGCAGTGCTGCCACATCAATGATAAATGAAGTATGTTTTTCTGCGATGGAATCAACCATGGCATAAGGTGGGTTTTTCATTACAAAGGGAGCAATGCCGCCCACTTCCACTTTTCTGCCGGGAAAATCGGGATGATCAACTTTTGTCCAGGGCACAAAAACATTGTCAATTTGGTTCTCTTCTGCCCAGCGAAGGAAATTGAATTCATCTGAATCAAAAGCATCCTCATCTTTTTCAACTACCCGTGGTACCTCCCAGCCGTGGGTGGAAAAGCTAAAACGGCCATAATGAAAATAAGCCCACTGAAAAAAGTCACCGTCACTACCGGCAGCAGCCGACGGGGCCTTGTCTCCCATATGTTGGCTATAGAGGTGGCTGATTTTTTGGTTGATGGCGATATCTTCTTTTTTCCATCCGGTAAAAATACGGGCATTGGCTTCTCTTTCATTAAAAGAGAGGGGTTTGGTAAGATTGTTAGCCGGCCCGAAACTGATCACAGCAAATACATTTTTTGCATCATAAAGAAAATCGGCTATGGCGCGTGTTTCAATCTCTGATACTGCATGTTCTCCTGCACCCCTCTCAAAAGCCGGATATTTAAATGTGAAATTGCGATTGAAAAATACACCTTCTTCGCCATCTTCATTGAATTGTCCATCTTTATCATTGTCAATACCTTCACTGAAAAGCAGGTACTGACCTCTTTCGCCTTTTTCGGTCCTGGCTTTCACCATTACTCTTTCATCCTGCGGGTGAGGTATCCACCGGCCTGTGGGATCCTTGATTCGCATCATAGTAATCAATCCGTCGTTGTTCAGGTCATCATAGCCATCTTCACCAATGCGGCCGTCGCGGTCCAGGTCGGTGGGGTTGGCATTGCCAAGCCTTTCGTAGCGGGGTTTGCGAAAGTATTGCTCCCTGGCATCTGGCGACATGTCGGGGAAGACAAAAAATACCACTGAGTCCAAAAGGTTTCTGATGACGGGCTCCTGTCTGCGGGCAAGTAGCTTTTCGGCAAACTGTACAGCCAGTTCGCTTCCCAGAAGATGGTCGCCCGAAATGCCTCCCACCACAGCCAGAGCCGGTTTATTAGTGATGTTGCCTGTGCCAATGGTGAGCAACCAAATATTCTTATCTCCTTTTGTTTGAGCAAGAGATTCAAGTCTTGCATAGTTGGGATGCGCGTCAGAAATACTGCGAAGCCTTTCGCTGATTTGCTCATGATTTGGGTAATCAGAATTTATGCTTGTTTCTGATATCCCTGATATTCCTGCCAGAGTTGTCTGAAAGAAAATAGAAAGAGTAAAAAGTAAAATGAATAGGTAGTTAAGGTTCTGTTTCATTCTGATTGTGTGTGTTTTTTTAACAAGCATTATTAACAAACCGGTAAAAATAAATAAATAACCTTCAGTTTCTTTTGCTTTAAGATTTTATAACAATCAAAAATGAAAATAACTCAATATTTTTTATAATTAAAATTGATCAAAATTGCAAGGAGTCGGCAAAATATCAGATAACAGAAAACCCGCAAAGATGAATCAATGCGGGTTTAATTTTGTAGCGGGGACGAGAGTTGAACTCGTGACCTTCGGGTTATGAATCCGACGCTCTAACCACCTGAGCTACCCCGCCGTTTTGAGTGGTGCAAAAATAGTAAAGAATTTTAAAATACAAGAAATAAATATAAAAGTTTTACCCATAGCCGATTAATCAGAAGTCCTGTTTTTACAAGTGTTTTTAAATGTAGGTTTCTTTGATAAAGATTGGTTCTTATTTCTTAATCTCGCAGTTTGAGTCAGCATCAAACCTGAAATTACAATGATTATACCCAGTATCTTGCTCAAGTCAATTTTTTCTCCCAGAATCATGAATGAAAATACTGCAGTAAACACAGGTATTAAATTGGCAAAGATTGAAGTTCTTGCAACACCAATATTTCTCACAGCTATAGTGTAAAACATAAATGCAAGTGTAGAAGCAAAAACTGCAAGTTTTATCAAAGCCCAAACAACATCTGCAGATGGGCGAATGGATTTGAAATCCTGAAAATCGAGAATAAGGAACAAGGGAAGAAAAAACAAAGCACCAAGAAGATTCTGGGTCTTGATAATAGTTGCAGATGAATATTTCATGGCAAGTTTTTTCAGAAAAAGTATATTTATCAAAGCTGAAATTACTGCAAAAAACAATAGTAAAACTCCCCTGGGTGATGCACTGAACCGAAACTCAAAATCCAGAACCATTATCATTACACCTGTGAAAGATATAAAAAACCCTACGATATTGATTTTCGTGAGTTTTTCTCCAAATGCAATATAACCAAGAAATGGGGTAAAAACCGGAATGGTGGCAATAATTACAGCAGCAATTGTTGGTGATACCAGTTGCAGTCCAAAACTTTCACCTATGAAATAGCAAAAGGGAGAAAAAAATGACAACCAGACAAATGCCCAATAATCCTTTCGGTCTATTTTTTCGCGTTTACCCATCAGCCACAAAAGAGAATAAAGAAAAACAGATGAAAGTGTAAGTCTCAAAAACATGGTAGTTACCGGTTGGTAGTATTCAAAAACCTTTTTCATCCATACGTATGAAATGCCCCAGAATGAAACTGCCAGAAGAGTAAGTATGTAAACAAGATAAATATTTCTTTGCATTCTGTCTGATTGTGAAAAAAGCAGGGCAAACCTAATCAAAATTTTTATGTAAAATCTGATTTATATGGGAAATCGGATTTTTGCAAGTTGGATTAATTTTTTTGTTAAAAACAAATCTATTAATCAAAAATAGATTAAGTTAAACTCTTCTTTATTTAAAATATAAAACTGTGCTCAATTTGTTAATAATTAGTTGAAAAATATTCAATGAATAAAGTAGTTATAGTGGTTTTTTTTGTATATTGCAGCAAAGCGAAAGTTCATAAAAATGATTGTTATGACGCCTCTGACAAGATTTACATTAGAGTTTCCCATCAAGGTATCACCGAAGTTGCTTTATACACTCATAAGCACTTCCGAGGGGCTTGCACGTTGGTTTGCCGATAAAGTGAACGTGAATAATGATGTTTACGATTTTGAATGGGAAGGCAGTCATCAGACGGCCAGGTTGTTGGATTCAAAAGAACCTGAATATGTAAAATTTGAATGGACCGATGATTTTCATGAAGGGTTTACCCTTGAAATGAGAATTACTCACGAACCTGTTTCCGGCGAATCAGCCCTGATAGTGAGTGATTATTCAGAAGAGAATGATATGGAGTTTTCTCAGATGTGGTGGTCCACACAGGTTGGACGTTTGCAAAGAATGTTTAATAACTAATCTCCATAAAATAAAACAGTTATTTACAATGGAGGGGCTTCCAGCTTAAACCAGTCTTTTACAAAATCAGTATAATCATCAGGAGCTTTGTAATGCTTAAACTCGTTTGCTCTGGTTATATATTTATAGTCAGATGACCATTTCTTATGGTTTTTGCTGATGTCTTTAATTGCTGCCATAATTATATACAGCTCTTCATCAGTCATTGTGGGATGGAGAGATAGTCTTACCCAACCAGGTTTATCAGATAAGTCTCCGGTATTTATTTTACTTGTAATGGTTTTTGAATGCTCATAATCCACATTCAGAAGAAAATGCCCGTAAGTACCTGCGCAGGCGCATCCGCCTCTTACCTGTATGCCGTATCTGTCGTTTAAAAGCTTTACTACCAGGTTATAGTGAATATCATCAAAATAAAATGATATCACCCCAAGTCTTTCCCGGGTATTATCTGCAAGTATTTTTAAACCGGGTATTTTATCCATTTCTTCGAGTGCAATTTTCAGTAACTGATTTTCGCGTTTATGTATGTTTTCGACACCCATCTGGTCCTTAAGGTCAATTGCCAGGGCTGCTTTTATGGTTTGCAAAAAGCCAGGAGTGCCTCCGTCTTCTCTTAGTTCTATATCGTCAATATATTTGTACTCACCCCAGGGATTAGTCCAGTCAACAGTTCCTCCACCCGGGTTGTCAGGTACTTCGGAGTTATAAATGGACGAGTCAAAAACCAGTATGCCGGGTGTTCCCGGGCCACCCAGAAATTTATGGGGTGAAAACATTACTGCATCCAGTTTTTCCATCGGATCCCCGGGATGCATATTAATTTCATCATAAGGAGCTGATGCAGCATAATCAATAAAGCAGATTCCACCATATTCGTGCATTATTCGCGACAACTCATAAATGGGAGTGCGGATACCGGTTACATTGGAGCATGCAGTGAATGAGCCGATTTTCAATTTACGATCCTTGTGTTTTTCAAGCTCTTTGCGAAGTTCCTGGGTGTCAATGAGCATATTGGGGCCCGGTTTTATTACAACAACATCGGCAATGGTTTCAAACCATGAAGTATGATTTGAGTGATGCTCCATGTGTGAAATAAATACCACAGGACGCTCACTATCCTGCATACATTTTCCCACAGATAGTTTTCCACATATCCTTAAACCCAGAATACGCTGAAACTTATTGATTACCGTGGTCATTCCACTTCCGGCTGTTATTATTACATCCTGAGGACCGGCATTTATATGTTTTTTTATCTTTTTGTGTGCATAATGATAGGCATTGGTCATAAGTATGCCTGTTTCACTGGCTTCTGTATGTGTATTTCCCACAAAAGGACCGAATTTTTGCTGTAGTGTATATTCAATGGGGCCATAAAGTCTGCCACTGGCTATCCAGTCAGCATAAATAAGTTTTTGAATACCATAAGGCGATACAAAGGTCTGATCTATTCCTATTATATTTTTTCTGAATTTTTCAAAATATTTTTCGCTGACATCTATCATAATTCCTGAATTTGGAGCAAAAGTGCGAAAAAAATACGAAATTCAGATCATTTTTTTTCCTGCTTTTGGCTCATGAATAAAAGTTAAGTAACTTGTATAATGTTAATTTTCATTAATATAAATACCTTAATTTAGCCCTCCTGAAATAAGTATTACATTTATATCATTGAATAAACAGAGCGTTTATTAGCATTAGATAACAAAAAAAGCTGCTCATTGCATTTAAAGATTTAAAATACTCTAAACAAAGCTTTTCAAAATTCTGTTTTAAGTTTAAATAAAAAAATTTTGAACAGGTATAGTTTTTGTGCTTCTTTTTAATAAATTAAAGTTCTCTGATAAAAAGCAATGATATGAAAAACATATTTTCTTATTTTAACCTGGTGCGCTCAGGCGGTGTGTTATTTTTATTGGTCACCATAGGTTTACTTCTATTCTCAAACGCTTCTCACGCACAATATTTCGGCCGTAATAAACCCAGTTATCGAAGCTTTGACTGGCAGGTATACCAGTCTCCAAATTTCACCATATATCATTACTTCGAAAATGATTCTGTGGTAAAAGCCGTTGCTAATTCTTATGAACGATGGTATAAACGTCATCAGAAGTTATTCAAAGATACTTTTGAAAGACCCAGTCCCATACTAATATACCAAAACCATCCTGAATTCCAGCAAACAACAGCAATTGGAGGAATGATTGGCGTTGGTACGCAGGGGGTGACTGAAGCATTGAGGAACCGTGTTGTCATGCCTATTCTCGAAACCAATGCTCAGACTGATCATGTTATTGGGCATGAGCTTGTGCACGTTTTTCACTTTCGTGCTTTATTTATTGATGACTCGCTTTCTTTGAATTCGCTGCGTAATCTGCCTCTCTGGCTTGTTGAAGGTATGGCTGAATATTTTTCAATTGGTAGTGTAGACGCTCACACTGCTATGATTATGAGAGATGCGGTCGCACAGGATGATTTTCCTTCTTTGAGAGAAATGACAAGAAATTATTCTTATAATCCCTATCGATATGGTCATGCATTTATTACATTTATGGGACGCACCTGGGGTGATGATGTAATAGCACCATTTTACAGAGAAACTGCAAAATTTGGTTATGAAAGGGCAATGGAACGAGTAATCGGGTTGAATGCCAGTACTGTTTCCAATTTATGGAAAAGTGCCACATTTAGTCATTTCCAGGAATTCTTAAGAGATAGTGCTATGCTGGAGGCTAAAGGTGAAAAACTCATTGATGATAACAATGCCGGACACATAAATATTTCACCATCACTAAGTCCTGATGGAAAACACATTGCTTTCTTTTCAGAAAAAGATCTGTTTTCACTTGATTTATATCTTGCTGATGCTGAAACCGGGCGAATAAAAAGAAAGCTGTCCAGCACTATTCGTAATTCAGATATTGATGCATTCAATTTTTTTGAGTCTGTAGGAACGTGGTCTCCCGATGGTTCAAAGTTTATACATGTTGCTGTAAAACGCGGGCAAAATAAACTTGTAGTGGTAGATGTAAACCGTCCGCGTCGCACACGACATATTGCAGTTGATGGCGTTCCTTCATTGAATAACCCTTCCTGGTCTCCTGATGGAAGGTATGTAATATTTTCCGGCCTGGTTGAAGGTGTCGGTAATCTTTATAAACTTGATATGGAAACCAAAAAAGTTGAACAATTGACAAATGACCGTTATTCATACATACATCCCACCTGGTCGCCCGATGGAAAATATCTGGCTTTTGCTACCGACCTTTTACCTGAGAGATTTCCTGCAGATACTGTCAGCTATACATTTAACCTGGGAATTATGGATATGCAGAGCCCAGAACGGACTGTGAGAATATTGGATGTATTTTCTACAGCCAATAATCTGAACCCTCAATTTGACCCTGAACAACAGGGATTGTATTTTCTGTCAAACAGAGATGGTTTCCGGAACTTGTATTACTATAACCTTGAAGATGATAAAATTTTTCAACTAACTGATTTTTATACAGGAATCAGCGGTATTACACATCTTTCACCAGCCATGAGTGTTTCAAGGAAAACCGGAGAAATAGCTTACAGTCATTTTAATGCCGGTAAGTATTTCATATACACTGCTAACCGTGAAGATTTTGAATTTACTGAAGTGGATCCTGATCATCTTAACATGGAAGCAGCAACCTTGCCTCCATTTAAAAGAGCATCAGCTCCTTTGGTTGATAATTTCTTTGGCAGAGAAACCAGAGAAAGTGTTTTCCCGGTTGATTCATTCCAGGTGAAGCCATTCAAACCAGAATTTGGATTAACCTTTATTGGTAGCAGTGGGGTAGGAGTTGCCACCAGCCGCTTTGGCACAGGAATGCAGGGTGGTGTTGCCATGATGTTCAGCGATATGGTGGGGAATAATCAATTGTTTTCTGTTTTGGCAGTAAATGGTGAGATTTATGATTTTGGTGGACAGGTAGGTTATATAAACCAGAAAAACCGGATTAACTGGGGAGCAAGCGCATCTCACATACCTTATCCGTTTGCATTTTTAAATGTAGAACAAGAAATTGAGGAAGGCAATACAATAACTGATTTTCAATATATCATTCAGCGAACATTTGAAACCCAGTTCGGGGTATTTGCCTTTTATCCTATATCAACAACCCGACGTATTGAGGTGAGTGCCAGTAATGCATGGTATTACTTCAGGCAGGATATATTTCATACTTATTATTTGAATGGAATACCCTGGAGGCAGGACCGAAGCAGAGGAGATACACGCGATGGGTTTAACTTGCAAAGAGTGAGCCTGGGTTATGTAGGTGATAACTCCTATTTTGGAATGGCCTCACCCATGGCGGGCCATCGATACAGGTTTAGTATGGAACGCATGTTTGGCGAGATCAACATGTATTCGGGTATTGCAGATTACAGAAGATATTTTTTCCGTCAACCTTTCAGTGTTGCATTCAGAGCATCGCATTTTGGCCGCTATGGAAGGGATGCTGATAATCGATTGTTCTACCCGCTTTATTTGGGTTATCCCACGTATATGAGAGGTTTTGATTTTAATTCCCTGAGCCAGATCAGAGACAGGATACCTGGGGTAGAAAGTCAGGAGGACTTCAGTAGTTTCCTCAACAACCTTCAGGGTACCCGGATGTTGCTGGGTGGTCTGGAGCTGAAAGTGCCCTTTACAGGACCTGAACGTTTGGCTCTTATTCCCAGTGGATTTTTCTTTACCGAACTGGGTTGGTTCCTGGATGCAGGTATTGCCTGGAGGCAGGGACAAAGTCTTGACTTTAATTTTACAACTGATACCGATAATGTGCGTTATCCTGTGTTCAGTACAGGCCCCTCTCTGAGAATAAACCTTTTCGGTGCGTTGGTACTGGAGCCCTATTATGCTATTCCTTTTACATTGGACAGAAGACTTAAAGGTGTCTGGGGATTGAACTTCTGGCCCGGATGGTGATTTGGTTGATGGGTTGCTGAAGCGAAGCGGAAGTCCCGAGAGCAATAGCGATTCGGGAATAAGGTGAAAAGGTGAAAAGTTGAAGAGTTGAAGAGTTGAAGAGTTGAAGAGTTGAAGAGTTGAAGAGTTGAAGAAGAACTATATAATAAAAAACGGTGCTGCATTTTACAGGCAGCACCGTTTTTGTATTTTTAATTAATGAATACCGTGCATCCACCTTCTTAAAAGGGGAGAGATGAGAAAAACGATTACACCTACTCCCAATGATACCAAAAAGAGATAGTAAAACACATTGGAGTAAATATGTATTGTTTTGGTGGGCCCAACGAAAGGGTTGAGCATACTGCCGGTGTTTACAAATCCATTTACCGGTTCTTCAACAATCTCGATACCCAGCGGCTTACCATTGGCTATGTAGAAATTATGAAGCACATTGATGGTGTTGAAAGAAGTTCTGATTGCAGTTGATCTCTGAACCGTAAAATTTACAGATTCTTTCAGCGCAACAGGGGCGAAATATTCTTCTTCGGATATGGTTATTACCAGTGCAACTTCATCTGTAAGTTGCGGCCTGCTGATATCTCTTAATGTATAGAATATTGTATCCTTTCTCATAAGACTCTCATCAGTGACTCTGTCCTGGTTGTTCATGAGATTTTCATAATCCGCTGGAGTTCTTTCTGCATTTGCCAGGTAAATCAGCGTATCTTGCTTAAGCTGCACCTGGCCATGAGTTGCAGTGGGTTCAATTTCTATCTCTGTCAACCTGCCTGTCGGATCCAGGTAAGGTACCCGAAGATTTACCTCAATCCGCTCTCCAGGCTTCACGTTTCTGTGGATAAAGAAAATTTCCGGTTTTTCTACTATAACTTCAGGCCGATCAACAGTTACATCAATTTTTACATTTAAAGGCTCAGACCATAGTGTATCAGTTCTTCCATCCATTTCCATTACATAATAAGTTCTGATGGAAAACTGGTCTTTGCCAATGAAACTTGTTTCCGGTTCGTAGGTAATTCCGGTTTCCATGTATTGGGCGGTAGATGTTAACCTTGCAATGATACCACCAACGTGTTGTGCCATTGCAAAAGACAGAAACCATGCACCCATTACCATTGACACTATGCGTGCAGGCGAAAGTTTTGTAACCATGGAAAGTCCAACCGGTGAAATACATAATTCGCCTGTGGTATGCAAAAGATATCCCATCAGCAAAAACACAAGTGCAACCATTCCATCAGGTCCTGCCATACTTGCACCCAAAACAAAAACTCCAAATCCCAATCCCAGTTGAATAATACCAAGTGCAAACTTTATGGTTGTATTGGGTTCTTTGTTTCTTTTGCCCAAAGCAACCCAGAGAGATGCAAAAATGGGAGCAAATACGATTATATAAAATGGATTAACCGACTGAAATACTGAAGTTGGAACCACAAATCCAAAAATTTCGCGGTTTACATTATTGGCAGTAAATAAGGTTATGGAGCTGCCTGCCTGTTCAAAAAATGCCCAGAATGTAATGGAGAAAAATGCCAATATCAGGATCACCCAAACTCTTTCTCTTTCAATCTTTTCAAATGAAAAGGACATGATTAAAAGACCAATGAACACAACAGCAGCAAAAGGAGTAAGAATGAATGCCATCAATTGGTAATTGTATACCAAAAGACCAATTAGCGGGGTAATTACCGCTGCAGCTATATATATCAACCTTTCCCTGTTTATACCGGGTAATATGGGTTTTGAAAGCAATTCAGGTTTGGGTGGTGCTCCATTGGAGGCTTCAAATTTGTGCTGTCCCTTTATAAAAACAATCAAACCCAGCACCATGCCTATACCCGCAAGTCCGAATCCATAATGCCATCCGAGCAATTCACCCAATAGTCCGCATGCAAGAGGTGCCATAAATGCGCCAAGGTTAATTCCCATATAAAAAATGGTAAAACCTCCATCGCGTCTGGGATCATCTGGTTTGTAAAGCCCTCCAACCATAGACGAGATGTTGGGTTTAAAGAAACCATTTCCAATGATAAGAAACGCCAGTGCACCATAAAAAAACATGCTTGATTCAATTGCCATTAAAAAGTGGCCGATAGCCATAAATACTGCCCCAAGAATAATTGCTTTTCTGTAGCCCAGTATCTGGTCGGCAATGACACCACCGATGAAGGGAGTAGCATAAACCAATGCCCCGTAAGCTGCGTAAATACCATATGCCTGGCTATCTCCGTACAATATCTGACGGGTCATGTACAAAATCAATAATGCCCGCATACCGTAATAACTGAATCTTTCCCACATTTCTGTGAAAAACAGGGTGTACAATGCCCTGGGTTGACCGTTCTTCATAGGCTTTTTTACTTGATTGGTGAATACTTATAAGTTAAAGATGTAACTATTAACATTACTTAATGAATTGCGCAAATTTATGTAAAAAAGTGAATGACAGACGTAATGAAAAAATAATTATAGAAAATTTTCAGGAAGGTTAAAACCTCAAACGCATCTGTGCTTTAATTTCTGTGCGTGTATTGCCGTCAATGAGATCAAGTCCGCTACCAATCTGATTTCTGTTAGTATAAATGGTTTGTGCAAAGCGCGCCTGCAGATCCAGGTTACGGTTAAAACGGTACCTGGCAACTATGTATGCCCTGTGCCCCTTATCTGAATAAAAGGGGAAGGAAAAGGCATAAAGCACGTCATTTTCATAGGCATAAATGCGGGCATCAAAACCATCGGTGTCAAATATGGCATAGCGGGCTGTAATGGCCCAGGGGCTGGCAAAACTACGGTATCCGATATCCTGATAAATCAAATAACCCGTTTGTTTTTTTGAACCATGTTCAAAATATACCAGCTCAACCCGGTTACGGAAAGTAAATGAAGGGCTTACAGGATAACTGGCATGTAATCTTATATTCTGCCTTTTCACATCATCAAGATATCTGATAACACTTGCATCAGGAGAATTAAGGGGTTTGTTCCTTATTCTGTATCGGGCATACATTTCAAGGTTTCGTTCCGGACGATAATTTAGTTGAATTAGATAGTCATATCCCCTGGATGGAGCATAGGTTCTGAATTTCATCCATGGAAATGTAAAATGATCTGCATAGGCATTCAAAGTCCATTCACGGGAAAATCTTGCATTCAGGCCCAGATATATCCCATTTTCATTGGCTACACGGGTATTTTCTGAAAAAGCTACGCTTAGTAACGACTGGTAATCGGGGCTGAATCTTCGGTGTAAAATACTCATTGACAGCCTGGGATCGATGCTCATCATTATTCCGTTAAGTATTGCATAACCTCCGTTGCGGCTGATGGCTGCTTCACCAAAAATGTTGAAGTTTCTCACAATGTAGTTATAATCAGCCCCTGCGGCCCAATTGGTGCGGTCATTAAAGTCAAACTGGTTGTAAAAAGAGAGATTTCTTCTGAATTCGGCTCCCAGTTCCATGTAATATCCGGTAATCCCGATATGGAAATTTTGTCTGCGGTAGGTTATATTGGATCCCATGAAAGTTTCCCTTACAGAGTTTTTGTTTTCCAGTTCGCGCGGAGTACGGTGAAGGCCGGTTTGCTGCAGACTGGTAATAACAAGCGCCTCCTGGCTTATCGTATCAAACTCAATAACATTGGCATCGCGACCCTTGCCCGAATAGAAGCCCGTAAATTCAAAATTACCCAACGATACAGTTGCACCGGCTCCCCTCATGAAGTTGTTTTCATCAACAGAGGTGTAAGGTCGCAGGCCCAGTCCGTTTTTCTTCACATTGATTGCCTCGCTGCTTTTACCGAATGCCAGTCCTGACCAAAGCGTAAGTCCCTGCCCGAACTGCACCTGGTAATCGCCCACTGCCAGGGTTTTAATACGCCCTGCATCGCGCAGGTAAAAATGGGCTGAATAGAAGTCAAAACCATAGGGTTGACTGCCCCTGAAGAATTCCTCACCCGGATCTTTCTCAGCTGTTACACCAATACTCAGGTTATTGTAATAAGAAAACCGATATCTCGAATATAAACGATAAGGACTACCAAGGTAACGTGCATTGGGATTTTCTTCAAGCTCTTCCGAATCAATGGGGGAGAAGCCTCTCTGTTCTTCAAACAATTGCTGATAGCGCAAAAAATACTGGCTATTGCCTCGCTCCATGATGTCACTTATATTGAACCGGCGTCTTTCCACAACTTCGCTTACGGTTACAAAGGGCTGTATTCTCCTTATGGTCTCCAGGTCAAAACCGTCGATTGCCTGAAGCTCCATCATGCTGATCAGGTTGCCAAAACGGCTGCGATGTACTATCAGATTATTTATCTGAATATCATTCAAAAAGAAAATCCTTCGCAGATCTTCAGCACTTGCAGCATTCAGGTTCAGCGGTCGTTGTCTCAGCAGTTCCAGTTCTTCAATAAGTTCCGTAGCATCAATTTCTTCATCACTTTCTTCTATAAGATTTTCAATTCTCTGGTGAAAATCATCTTCTTCCAATATCTGCTCCGGGATAACAGGTGGGGTTTCCGGCTCCTCCTGCTGCCCTGAGACGGTAAACGGAAAGCATAGCAGGCCCGCAAAAAACAGTGGTAAAATGAAATTATTTATGGAGCTTCTCACTTCACTATTGAGCATTAGATAGTTTTATTTGAAATGATAAATGAAGCTTAACTGCGGTGAATAGCCCAGAACATGGTGAAATGATGTGGCAATGTCTAAATTCAGGTTTCCCAGTTCAAGACCAAACCCAAAAGCATTGGTAGTGGGGTTGGTGCCAATACCACCCCTGATATAAAGCGGATCAGAAATACGGTATTCAATGCCTGTGCGGAAAACAGGG
>REDJ01000040.1 GCA_007693555.1 Bacteroidota bacterium | reverse complement strand
TAAAGGGGTATATGATATTGTAATCCGACTTGAAAACGATGCGGAGAAATCTCAGATTGCCCTGTTCTGTAAAAAAAGTAACCCGCGTGGAAAGAAAGTTTTTTATTCCTGTCACCAAAAGACATTGAAGGTGCCAATGTAAAACCCCGTGGTGGAGGAATGGCAGTACCGTTGTATGATGCGTAAGAGTATAACAATCTCCCCCCCATTCGCAACACCAATTCAGCCCTGCTTATCCTTAATGAGAAAATATCTCTTTGCAGGTCAAATGACCAAATCATCCTGTCTTCCTGAAACTGGAAGAATAAACCCGGGTTCTGAAATACTTCAACGCTTTTCGTTCCTATCCTTCGTGAAAAAGAAGTTTTCAAAAATAATCTGTAACGCGATTCAAGCAAAGCAAACCCAAAGCCATACATTAAATCGGACTGGTTGAATTCAACATATCCTGAAATACTGAAATCTGAAAAATACAATCCACGGGGCTTAACCCCGGAGAAATCCTGAACTAACTGAATTATCTCTTTATTTCTTTGGTTAAGAGAGCGGGCAAGTACAGAGTTTCTTTTTTTATCAACCCTGGGTTCAGTAAAATCATAGGATGTAAGCAATCGAACCAGATCTGCATTATTAAGCGAAACAGCCAATGCCAATGGAGTAAAATCATTGTAGTTTTTTAATTCAGGGTTGGCACCACTTTCAATCAAATACCAGGCTGACACAGCGTTCTCAGCCATGATGGAATAAATTAACGGTGTATTTCCATTATCATCTTTCACATTAATATATGCACCCATTTCCAGGAGCAGGCCCATTACTGCTTCGTGCCCATAGTATGCTGCCATATGCAATGCAGTTGAGCCATCATTTGCCCGGTGCATAACATTTGCACTGTGAAAAACTAAAAAGTCGGTCATGAAAAAATTACCAAAGGCAGCAGCATACATAAGTGGGATAACTCCGCGCCGATCACTGGCGTTTACATCACCTCCATTTTCAAGTAAAAGCTCTGCCAAAGCAATATTATCAGTTTGTGCAACATAAGAAAATGCCGTTAACCCCCGATTGTCCGAGTGATTGACATCTTCAACAAAGGGCAACAACAAGGAAACTGTTTGTATATCTTCATTTAACACAGCAAAAAGCAGTGCTGTCATTCCCTGGTTGTTAATCAGATTCGGATCAGCTTCATTATCCAGCAGAAGTTTTACCATATCACTATTGGCGTTTATGCTGGCAAACATTAGCGAGGTATTACCATTATAATCGGAAAAATTAATATTTGCTCCTTCTTTAATTAATTCCTCCACTCGATCTTTATCATCCTCAGAAACAGCCACCAGCAGATCAAAGTCCATTACATTTTGCTGCGGAGGGTAGCCCCTATGTCCTGCATTACCAAATGCTGATAAAGGCATACAAAATAAGACTGCCAGAAAAATGAAGTAAAATTTATTGAGGTAAACTCTCATAAATTATCTGCACTTAGTTAAATTTTAAAGGAAAAATCCTTATTTTTCAACTTGAAATGGCGAGGTAAATATACTGTTTTCTGAAAACAAAAATTATGCCTATCACAGAACCAAAACAAATATTGACCAAATACTGGGGCTATCAATCATTCCGTCCATTGCAGGAAGATATTATCCAGTCAGTGCTGGAGGGAAATGATACTCTTGCTCTTCTGCCCACCGGCGGAGGTAAATCTATTTGCTACCAGGTTCCGGCAATGGTGCGTGATGGCCTTTGTATTGTTGTTTCTCCTCTTATAGCATTGATGAAAGATCAGGTCAACAATTTAATCAGAAGGGGTATAAATGCCGTTGCCGTTTACTCAGGCCAAAGTGCCTCAGAAATAGACGTGGCACTTGATAATTGTGCGTATGGTAAGGTAAAATTCCTTTATCTTTCTCCTGAAAGGCTCACCACAGACATACTTAGGATGCGGTTGCAAAAAATGAATATAAACCTCATTGCAGTTGATGAAGCACACTGTATATCCCAGTGGGGATATGATTTCAGACCACCTTATCTTCAAATCAGCGAAATAAGAGATATAGTGCCAGATGTCCCTTTTTTGGCTCTTACAGCCACTGCTACAGAAAATGTGATTGAGGATATTTGTGAAAAACTGAAGTTTGGAAACGGAAAAGTTTTCAGAAAGAGTTTTGAACGAAAAAATCTTGTATATGCAGTCATCAAGGAAGAAGATAAAAACGAAAGATTGCTGAATATCTGCCGGAAAGTACCCGGAACCGGAATTGTATATGTAAGAAATCGCAGAAAAACAAAAGAGATAGCCGAATTTCTCACGAAAAACAAAATATCAGCAGATTATTATCACGCCGGACTAGACTCCAAAGCCAGGGATTTGAGGCAAGATGCATGGATAAAAGAATCACGCCGGGTTATAGTTTCCACCAACGCCTTTGGCATGGGTATCGACAAACCCAATGTAAGATTTGTGGTACATATGGATTTACCCGACAGCCCTGAAGCTTACTTTCAGGAAGCAGGAAGGGCAGGAAGGGATGAAAAAAAAGCCTATGCAATATTGCTTTACAACAAGTCGGATATCATAGATTTGGATCATTTTTTTGAATTATCCTATCCCAGTCTGGATTTCATTAAGAAAGTTTACAACGCCCTGGGAAATTACTTTCAACTGGCCATTGGAAGCGGCAAAGACAAAAGCTTCGATTTTATATTTTCTGACTTCTGCAATCACTTCGGTTTGGAAAAATACACAACTTTCAATGCATTGAAAATTCTGGAAAAAGAAGGTTACATTTTTATGTCAGAGGCTTTGTCCAATCCTTCCCGTTTAAAGATTTTACTCAACAATGAAGACCTCTACCGGTTTGTTGTGGCCAACCCTGCATATGATATGTTTCTTAAAGTCATTTTAAGATCCTACACAGGCTTGTTTTCAGAGTTTTCAAAAATAGATGAAAACGAAATAAGTGTGCGATCAAAGCTAAATATTGAAAAAGTCCGGAACATGCTTAAAAAACTTCACCAACTGCATGTTTTGCATTATATACCCCAAAACAAGAGCCCGCAGGTCACCTTTATCAACCCCCGGACGGAAGCCAGGGATTTAAGTATTTCACCGGAAAACTATACCGACAGAAAAAAATTTGCTAAAATACGTATCGAAGCCATTAAAGATTATGTGCAATCGGAAAACCGTTGCAGAAGTACAATTTTACTGGATTATTTCGGCGAAGCATATGCTGACAGATGTGGAGTGTGCGACATTTGTCTTGACAGGAACAAGCTGAACTTGAGTAAACTAGAATTTGATACTATTGTAGCTTTGATAAAACCTGTTTTACAGCAAAAGAGTCTGACCTTGAAAGAACTTATGGCCACTCTTGATACCAGTATTGCTGAAAATAAAATTATAAAAGTTGTTCAATGGTTAATGGAAAATGATAAGATCATGCTGCATAATCAAACCGGAAAAATGAAGTGGAAGTAACCGGATTTGTAACAAAAACCATTTAATGATTTAACATATACAGACAAATAATTGTTTTAAATGTTTTAATCATTGGTTAACTTTGATATCAGATTTATTGGGTTATTGGATAACTCCAAAATCTGGTGCTTTAAGTTTAAAACAATAATCCTTACATTTGAAAGGTTAAAAAACTATTTGAATGGAATTTGAAATAGAGAAAAAGAACCTGAAAATACTTTATGTTGAAGATCAGGAAGATGTGCGATTGTTTCTTTCGAAAATTTTAAAAAGGCATTACCCCAATATATACCTTGCAGAAAATGGGAAAAAAGGCCTTGAGATATATTACAAGAGCAAGCCTGATATTATAATTTCAGATATAAAAATGCCGGTTATGGATGGCTTATCCATGGCAGGACGTATAAAAGAAACAGACCCAAATGCCAGGATCATACTTACTACCGCCCATAGTGATATGGAATACTTCATTCATAGCATTGATATTGGCATAAACCACTATATTTTAAAACCTATTGAAAGAGAAAAGCTTTTCAAAGCAATAGATACCTGTGCCGGCCAGATATTATTAGAAAGAGAAATAGCTAAAAAAAATCAGGACCTTATCCAAACAAACAATGAGCTGCGGAAGCGGGAAAAAGAGCTCGAAAAAAACCTGAAACAAACCCTTGCCCTTAAGGCTGTAATAAGTAAAAGTGAGGAAAAGTTCAGGCAACTGGCCGAAAATATCCAGGATGCTTTCTGGTTGTCAGACTCAAACAAAGTACTTTATGTTAATGAAGCATTTGAAGCCATTTTTGGAATATCAAAAGAAGACTTATATAATAATCCTGATGCTTTTTTTGATGTTATACATCCTCAGGACAAAGAAGAATTCATTAAGGTTTTGAGAAAAAACAAATATGAAAAGAACAGGTTTTTTCAGTATGAATTCAGAATTCTCCTGCCTGGTGAGGAATTAAAACATGTCTGGTACAGAAATATTTTTTTCCATCCCAACAAATCATCCGACAGAAGAAGGGTTATAGCAGCTACGGATATTACCTGGCAAAAAGAAAATGAACAACTTCAGCGCAATCTGATTTTAGCTGAAAAATCAGCTAAGCTAAAAAGGGATTTTCTTACTCACGTCAATCATGAAATGAGAACCCCGCTCAATGGCATTATGGGTATGACTGACATCCTTCTGAAAACCGGCCTTGATGAAAATCAACAAGATTATGCAGAAACTATCAGGCAATCGGCAAATAATCTTATGCTGATCATCAATGATATGCTCACAATAAATGAACTGGATAGAAGAAACATAGTGCTGGAAAAAAACATCTTAGAAACGGAACAACTTCTTGGGGAGATAAAAAACGAGTTTAAAGACTTTGCTGAAAATAAGGGTCTTTCGTTCCAAATAATAAAACAGGAAAGGGTTCCAGATACGTTCGTTTCTGATAAAAATAAGATTTACCAGGTTTTAAAAAATCTCTTATCCAATGCCATAAAATTTACACATGAAGGAAGTGTTGAATTGATTTGCAATTCAAAGAAAGTGAATGAGGAAGAGGTTCTTTTAACTTTCGAGGTAAAGGATACCGGAATTGGAATCAAAAAAGAAAATTTTGAAAACATTTTTCAATCCTTTTCTCAGGCTGAACAGTCCGACACCCGCTCTTTTGACGGACTGGGTCTTGGACTCACTATTTGCAATAAAACAGCAAGGCTGCTTAAAGGAAATATTAAAGTGGAAAGTGAACCGGGAAAAGGCAGTATTTTTCGTTTTATTATACCGGTTAATACCAACTTAAGCAACAATGCCGGGTCAATAAAATCAATAAACAGGCAAACCCCGGAGATAAATGCCCATATATTGTATGCAGAGGATAAAGATGTAAACCGAAAAATTGTTTCAATACTGCTGAAAAATACAGGTAGCAAAGTAGATTTTGCAAATAATGGCTTGGAGGCGATTGAAAAAGTCAAAGAAAATAAATACGACTTGATTTTAATGGACATCCGAATGCCTCTGATGGATGGTATAACTGCAACCCGTGAACTCCGGAAGCAATTTGATGAATTACCTCCTATAATAGGAGTAAGTGCCAATATTTCAACAGCCGAAGCAAAACACTATTTGGAAAAAGGATTTGATGATTATATCTCAAAACCTTTAACTGCTGATATTCTTTATGAAAAAACCATGAAATGGCTAAACAAAAGGAACAACTCAAATAAAATGAAAAAAGCAAATAATCCTGAAGAAGAAAAGGGAACAGGAAAAGAGATTAATGATATACCTCATCTTGATGAGGAGATCCTTAAAGAGTTAAAAGATCAAACCCTCAACCAGGAAGAAATACTAAAAGATTTATATCAAACATTTTTAGTTGAAGCCGATTCTATCATGGAAACGATAGAAGAAGCTGTAAATAAAAAGGATTACAAAACCCTCAAAGAAGTATCGCATGCACTGAAAGGCACGAGTGCTACAGTAGGAGCCGGCCGGGTTAGTTTTTATTCATCCAGGATGGATCAATTTTACAAGCAAAATCAATACAATGAATCCCTTGTTCTGATTGAGCCCTTAAAAAAAGATTACCAGACTTTTAAAGAAATAGTTTTGGATATGTTTAGAATACAAAAATAAACCGGTGTTTTAAGTTTTGTTTTTCGAATCTTTTTTTACTTTTTTACTTTAATTTTTCGGATTTTTTAATAAGAAAAATCAGTTTTATTATATTTTTTTTCCAATAAATACTAATATTGCAAATTAACTGTAACCAAATTTGATTTAAAACCCATATTGTAATAGTTTGGTAATTTTTTAAAACCCGGGAAACGCTTGCAGTAAAATCAAAACAAAACATTTATGTGGGAATATTTTAATCCGGATGAAGTTTCAAAAGAAATCAATGAAAACCATGACGCAATCCTGCATTATTTTTTACACGGCAGGAATCCGGATGTACTCAAAAATCTTTTTGCACAAGATATTAGCTGTACAGGCGATTTACAAGAAGAAACCCCATTGGGTTATGTCTCTGTAATTCATCTTTTTGGTAAAGAATCAGACGAATTTGTGGAAAATGCAGATTATGAAGAGGTGTACCGTAAAGTTCTTCCCTATTCTGCTGTGTCAGGCATAGTGGTCAGTAAAATAAAAAAAACCGCATTAAGAGATTCTGGCTCTGACACTCCATTAGCTTCAAAAACCTATAGTTTTTCCTTTTTCTGGCAAAAAAATCAGAATACCTGGCACATTAAACATATACATTATTGTGAAGCAGGGCAATTAAAAAAACAGGAATTTGAAAACCATGAAAAAAAGCTGACACGAGATTTATGGAAATCTAAAATTGAACTTTCAGAAAGCTTAAAAGAACTCAACGAATTTAAGTCATATTTTCAAATAGTATTTGAAGAAATATCTGACGGAATCCTTGTTTTAAACCCGGAAGACGAGCATTTCCTTATGGCAAATAAAAATCTTTGCACTTTGCTTGGATATTCATCAGAGGAGTTAAAGAAATTATGGTTTACCCAGATTCTTTCCGATGAATTTGCCGCCGGTTTTTCTGAAAAATTAAAAAATATTGCAGAAAAAGAGTTTTCATTCGAAGGAGTTGAATTAAAAGCCAGAGATGGCAAATCAATAACGACTGACCTGGCATGTTTTAAGGTAGATTATAAAGAATCTCTCAACGTCATATGTATCTTCTCTGATAAGTCTTACGAGAAGAAAACAATTGCTGTTCAAAAGGAAGCAGAAACTGCACAAAAGGCTTCAGAATCAAAAAATCTCTTTTTGGCCAATATGAGCCATGAGATCAGAACTCCTGTGACCGGTATTATTGGTATGAGCGAAATTTTATTCAAAACAGAGCTTGATCCCAGGCAGGCAGAATACCTTCAGATTCTGAATGAATCCTCAAGATTATTGCTCCGTTTAATTAACAATATACTTGACATAAGCAAAATTGAAGCCGGCAAGCTGGAGTTGAAAATTGAGTCTTTCAACATCCAGTCAGCTATTAACAATATTAAGAAATTGAATCATCCCGAACTGATAAATAAAAACAACGAAATGCAGGTTGAAATTGATAGCGGGGTGCCAGAATCAGTTATAGCTGACAAACTAAGGGTTGAGCAGGTTTTAATGAACCTGGTTAACAATGCGATGAAATTTACTGAAAACGGGGTTATCAAAATAAATGCAAGTATTCCGGATAATTCCGATCCGGGAATAATCAAAATATCGGTAACCGACACAGGTATTGGTATCAATGAAGAAGATCAGACAAGATTGTTTCATAAATTTCAGCAGATTGACAATTCCATGCTTCGTCCGGGTGAAGGCTCAGGATTGGGATTATATATCTGCAAACAACTCGTAAGTTATCTGGGAGGTGAAATAGGAGTGGAAAGTAATCCCGGCAAAGGAAGTTGTTTTTGGTTTACGTTTCGCTCTCATACTGAAAAAAACAATCTTGTTAAAGAGTCGGCAGAACCAGAAAACGAAGAGGATGATATAGATGTTTCTCTCAATCTGAGTATTTTACTTGTTGACGACAAGACTGTTAACCTGCAGGTAATCAGCCTCATGCTACAAGCAGCAGATTGTAAAGTAGAACTTGCAAAAAACGGTATTGAGGCTCTGGAAAAGTTTAAGCCGGAAATATATGATGTCATTCTTATGGATATCATGATGCCTGTAATGGATGGAGTTGCTGCTATGAAAGAACTGAGAAAAATGCATGATAAATTACCCCCAATTATTGCAATAACGGCAAATGCCATGGCAGGTGACAAAGAAAAATATCTGAAAGAAGGTTTTGACGGATATATCACAAAGCCCGTTACAACAAGAAAACTGGTCTCTGAACTTCTGGAACTCAGCATAATCGTTAAAAACGGTATTTGACATTTTCAAAATATACCTTTTAAAACTTTATCAATATTGCAACAGTTTTTTTCTTAAATAAAAACACAAAAGATTATTATGGCTAATACCTTATATACAGACCCTAAAAAAGCAAAAGAAGTAATTGACAAGTGCGATGTGTGCTATATCGGCATGATCGACCCTGATAACAAACCTTATGTGCTCCCATTTAATTTTGGTTATGAAGATGATATAGTATACCTGCATTCCGCACCCATAGGTAAAAAGATTGATGTGCTGAAAAATAACCCTGAAATTTGTGTAACTTTCAGCACCGATCATATGCTTTTTCATCGTCACGAACAAGTTGCATGCAGCTATGGTATGAGATACAAAAGTGTATTGATAAGCGGAAAAGTTGAATTCATTGAAGATTACGATGAAAAGGTAAGAGTGCTGAATATTATCATGCGTAAATACACCGGAAAGAATTTTGATTATAATACCCCGGCAGTAAAAAATGTTGCAATTTACAAAGTAATACCGGAAAAAACTGAAACAAAGTTTTCAGGCTACTGATTAACTTAAATCAGGATTTAAAGGTACTTTGGGAAAATTATCAACTGAATCGGCTTTGTAAAAATAATCCCAGACTTTTGCAATTAAAACTGCACAGGCTATACCCAAAAGTATTCCCCCCAATATATCACCGGGAAAATGAGCTCCAAGATAAATCCTGCTATAGGATTTAAGACAGGCCCAACCTATCATTACAGGTATAATATATTTGACTTTATTCTTGAGTATATGAATAATAAATACTGCAAGTGCAAAGGAATTGGATGCATGAGAGGACACAAATCCGTAGAGACCTCCGCTTCTGTTATTCACAAAATGAACTATACCTTCCAGTTCTTCATCCCGAACCGGTCTTGGCCTCTGAGTTATTTTTTTCAGAAATCCCGATATCTGATCACTCATTGTAATTAAAACAATGATAAAAAATAAAATTACCAACGTTGTTTTCCAACCGTAATTATTATAAAAAAACCAAAGAAGTATTGCATAAAAAGGTGTCCATAAATACTTTTTACTTATGTGGAACATTAAAGGATCAAGCCAGGGGAAATGCAATCCATTAAGAAAAATAAACAACTGCCTGTCAATTTCAATTAAAAAGTCAATCATAAATAGTAATCGGGTTTTTTATGGTTTATTTAATCAGTAAAGTTTTGGTTTAAAGTTTTCCATAAAACATCCTTCAATTTCTGAATGCCTTTCTGAGTATGAGAAGAAATCATAACATATGGTAAATCAGGGAGATCCACCTCGATTTCTGATAACAGCTCATCATCAGCCAGATCACATTTTGAAATAGCCAGAATTCTTTCTTTATCAAGAAGTTCGGGGTTGTACATCTGCAATTCTCTCAGTAGAATTTCATATTCCTTTTTTATATCATTTGTATCAACAGGAATAAGGAATAACAGCGCAGAATTTCTCTCAATATGCCGAAGAAAGCGATGTCCCAGACCACGGCCTTCATGAGCCCCTTCAATAATTCCGGGTATATCAGCCATTACAAATGATTTTTGGTCGTAATAGGGCACCATACCCAGATTGGGCACAAGAGTAGTAAAAGGATAATCTGCTATTTCCGGTTTTGCTGCTGAAACTACCGACAGAAGAGTAGATTTGCCTGCATTGGGAAAACCAACCAGACCTACATCAGCAAGGATTTTCAACTCCATAATAACGGATGCTTCCTGCTGATCTTCGCCGGGTTGAGCATATCTTGGAGTTTGATTGGTGGAAGATTTAAAATGGATATTGCCAAGACCTCCTCTGCCTCCTTTAAGCAATATTTGTTCCTGACCATGCTCGGTAATCTCGGCCATAATCTCACCCGTATCGGTATTCCTGGCTATGGTACCAAGCGGTACTTCAATAATTGCATCTTTTCCCTGCGCACCGGTTTTGCCTTGTCCCCTGCCGGGATTCCCTGCCTCAGCAATTACATGCCGGGTATACCTCAGGTGAAGTAAGGTCCATAAATGACTGTTTCCTTTTAATAAAACATGACCACCACGACCCCCGTCACCTCCATCGGGTCCTCCTTTGGGTAAGTATTTCGCCCGCAGAAAATGAACGGAGCCTGCCCCTCCCTTACCCGACCGGCAATGAATCTTTATGTAATCTACAAAATTGGAAGTCATTTGAGGATGGTTATATCACTTTGGAGTATATCCTGTTATTTTTACAATAATAATTTATGGCATTGGCAATTTTATCAGAAACATCTCCAACAGGTTCCATGCCATTTACCTGTAATATTTTACTTTGCTTTTTATAATAGTTTTTCAAACAATGTGTCTCTTTTTCATAAACTTTCATTCTCACATGAAATACTTTTTCATTATCATCTTTTCTTCCCGAATCTTCAGCACGACCCATAAGCCTCTGATACAATTCACTACGATCAACCAACATTAAAATAACCATATCAAGAAGTATATCTTTCTTATGGAGAAACCTGTCTAACATAACGGCCTGAACCAGTGTACGGGGAAATCCATCAAAAATAATTCCTGCCGAATTGATGTATTTAATTGCACTTTTATAAATCTTCTTCAGTATAATATGGTCAGGTACCAGTAAACCTTTTTCCACATACTTTTTCACCTGTTTGCCCAGGGTAGTATCTTTTTCAATCTCGTTCCGGAGCATGTCTCCTGAAGAAAGGTGCACCAAACCATATCTTTCTGCAATACGGGCAGACTGAGTTCCCTTTCCACAGCCGGGAGGACCAAAAATTACCAGGTTTAACATACCATGTGCATTTATGGAATAAAGAAATCCTTAATCCAGAATTTTATAGATGTCAGGCAAATTTCTTCCAAAACCGTCGTAATCCAAACCATAGCCTACAATAAAATCTTTCGGGATTTCAATACCTATGTAGTCCGGTTTTATCTCTGTTCTGAGAGCATCAGGTTTCAATAATAGTGAGGCAACTTTCAAATGAGCAGGTTCATACTTTTCAAGGTCACTGAGCAAATGACTTATTGTAATTCCACTATCAATTATATCTTCAAGAATAATAACACTACGGCCTTTGATTTCTTCTGAAAGGCCAATCAGGGTTTTTACCTCTTCTGTAGTCTGAGTTCCTTTATATGATGCCAGACGTATGAAGCTAAGCTCGCAAATACCATCATAGGCTTTCATAAAATCAGATGAAAACATAAAAGCTCCATTTAAAACACATAAAAACAAAGGGACCTCATCTTTGAAATCGGCATAAATCTGATCTGAAAGTTTTTGAACAGCTTCCTGGATTTCTTCTGAATCAATATATTTGGTGAAGTATCTGTCCTTTACCAGAATTCTATGCTTCCCTGCTGCTGTATACCCCATGGCTTTGATTTAATAAGCAGCTAAAATACAAAAATATCGGATTGAACCGGGTGAAAGCCTTATTTTTACCAAAAAATTACGAAGAATATTAAGGCAGTTGTTAAAGAAAAATAATTCATTGATGCGGAGGATTGGACTTTTATCAGATACACACGGATATATTCATCCCGAAATACCCAGAATCTTCAAAGATTGCGATGAGATATGGCATGCCGGTGATTTTGGAAACCTTGACACTATAGAAACCCTGCGTTCAATAAAACCCCTGAGAGGCGTTTTTGGGAACATTGATGGAACAGATGTTCGTATTGAGTTTCCTGAGTTTTTAAGGTTCCGGTGTGAAGAGGTAGATGTTTTAATAACGCATATAGGTGGTTATCCCGGCAATTATTCTCCTGCTGTAAGACAAATCATGCAAACCAAACCACCACAACTTTTCATCAGCGGGCACTCACATATTTTAAAAGTAATGCACGATAAAAAATACAACTGCCTGCATATGAACCCGGGGGCAGCAGGCAGAAGTGGTTTTCATAAAGTTATAACTGTGATACGTTTTACCATTGACGGTAAAAATATCAAAGACCTGGAAGTGGTTGAATTTCCGAGAAATCAGTAAAAGGTATTACTCAGGTTTCAGGTGAGAAAAGTTGATACCATCAGGTTCTCTGCCGGCTTCAAAATGACCGGTAATTTCCATGTTTTCAATATCAATTACAGAAACTACATCTGAACGTGTATTAGCCACATAGGCAAAACGGTTATCAGGTATTACAAGCCCAATGGGGATGGATGTTCCTTCAAACTCGGCAAAATAGCGCTCGGCATCTGTATCAGCCATAACCGGTGGTGTTAGTTTAATATCTCCCATATGAAGCTTATTTATCGCATCAAAAACTGCAATAGTGCCGGAACGTGCATTGCTTACAAGAAAACGACTGCCATCAGGTGTGAACTTTGCACGGATGGGAAAGTCTTCGCAGGGTAGTTGCGCAAGCAATTCAAGGGTTTGGGTATCCAAAATGGTTATGGTATTGTCAGCCCTGTTGGTTATCCAAACTTCCCTTCCGTCCGGGCTGACATCAATCCCTTCAGCACCTCTGCCGCTGTATATATGATCGATAAGTTCACCGGTCTCAAGATCAAAAACTGCAACATTGCCTGTACGGATGCTTGGCACAAATGCCCTTGAAAAATCCGGTGTGGCAGCAACCATATGCGATACTTCTTCTCGTGTATTCATTTCTTTTTTTATTTCGCCTGTTTTCACATCAACAATCAGCAAACTATTACTTCCTTCCGTTGTAACCAATAAATTGTTTGTTCCGGCAACCCATTGCATGCCGTGTGGGCGGGTATGCTCTCCCAGATCTATGGTTTTGTGGTATTCTCCCCTTTGCACATCGTAAACAGTTAGTGTGTTTCCGGGGTTTTCCCTGTCGCCATAATTGCATACCACTGCTATTCGACCGTCATCTGATACTTCCACTTCATGTGGTTCAAGGCCGGTAGGCAAAACAACGAGCGTTTCTCCACTTTCCCTATCAATAAAATACACATCATTCCCGCTTTTGCTGGCAACGATTATCACTCCTGCCAACTCGATTGATTCTTCAGTTTTATCAGTTCTCTGATCACAGGAAAACAATCCTGCTATCAATACCAATAAAAGAGCTATACGTCCTGCTTTCATAATTAAAGTTTTTATGGTTTATTTGAAATGTTCATTGCTTTGGTAAAAATACAAATTAAGCAAGAAGTTTAAAAAAATAGCGGTTTGAATGTTAAAGTATATAGCATGATATAATTCTTATACAACTCAACCATTATTTAAAATTATTATAACCTTCGTAAAAACATTTCTCAGGTTTTTCCTTAAAAATAATTATGCTTATCTTCGTTGCCGGATTGCTCAAAACATCGGTTATTAAGCGGATTACGGGCTTAATGTTATAAAATAATCCCATCAATACCTGAATTAAAAGGTAAATTGATACCGATTAGCTTGTTTTAATTAAAAATCATACATGTTAGGTGTTACCGGAATAAGTTATAAATCTGCCCCCCTGGAAATCAGAGAAAAGTATTCATTTACCAATGAAGAATCGGTTGAGTTTTTGCGTCAGTTAAAAATTGACCCTGATTTAAAGGGTGCAGTGGTCTTGTCAACCTGCAACAGGATAGAGATATATTTTCATTTTGAAAGTTGCTGTAAGGAAAAAGCTCTTGATGGTATTTTCAGGAATCTGGAATATTTCAAAAAAACCGGTTCAGATGCCAGGAAATACTTTTATTTTCTGGATGGCATTCAGGCAACAGAACATCTTTTTAAGGTTGTATCGGGCCTTGAGTCATTGATTCTGGGGGAAGATCAGATAGTAACACAGGTAAAGGAAAATTTCAGATTAAGCCTTGATAATGATTTCAGCAGTTCTGTTCTTACCCGTATGTTTAACAAAGCTTTTGAAGCCGGAAAAAGAGTGCGAACCGAAACTGCAATCAACAAAGGTTCTGCGTCAATCAGCTCCGCAGCCGTAGAGCTGATTTGCAAAAAAACAACTGATATTGAGCAAAAGAGAATAACCCTGATAGGAACCGGGGTTATGGGAGAACTGGCACTGGTAAACCTTGTTAAGCGAAACTGCAGGCAAATATTTATCAGTAACAGAACATACAGCAAAGCTTTGGAGTTAGCCGAAAAGCATCAGCTTACCGCTTTTGAGATGGAGAAACTTGACAAATTCCTTCCTCAAAGCGATATCATAATTGTTGCAACCGGTGCCCAAAGTCATATTATCACAAAAAAAACAATTGAGAGTCTTACTCCTCAAACAACTCATTCTCAACTTTATATGGATCTTTCCGTTCCACGAAACATCAGTACGGATATCCTTGAATTGCCTCAAACCGACCTTTATGCGGTTGATGATTTGCAGGAAATAGTAAAGGAAACGCAAAGCAAGCGCAAGGAAGCCATATCCGAAGCTATGGAAATAATCCACCTGGTGCAGGAAGAATATAACGACTGGCTGAGTGCTCTTGAACTGACCCCTTCTATCCTTAATATCCAGAAAAACATGGAAGCGGTAAATTCAGCCGAACTGGAAGGATTTCTCCGCATCAACGGAATCAGCGATAATGAAATGATAATAAGATATGCCGACCATATTTCAAAAAAATACACACGTCTTTTTATCCGCAACCTTAAGCAGGTGACCCAAAACGGCAAACACCGCGAAATGGTAAATATTGTAAATAAGCTGTTTGAACTTCAGCAAAAAGATGAAGAATAAGCACGTAAGAATCGGAACAAGAGGAAGTCAGCTTGCATTATACCAGGCAGAAAAAGTAAAGGAAGCAATCAAAAATGAGCATCCTCATTGGGATGTTGAAATCAAAATCATCAAGACCAAAGGAGATAAAATTCTGGATGTTGCTCTTTCAAAAATCGGAGATAAAGGGTTATTTACCAAAGAGCTGGAAGTTGAACTTTTCAGCAAAAGTATTGACATTGCGGTTCACAGCTTAAAAGATTTGCCTACCCG
>REDJ01000141.1 GCA_007693555.1 Bacteroidota bacterium | reverse complement strand
TGCGTTCCATCCCATCAGCGATCATCATAAAAATCAGCGTCATCTGCGTTCCATCAATCATTCCTTAGTTTTTTCCACCAATTTCACCCCTTCGATTACCATCTCTTTATCCACTGCCTTACACATATCGTAAACCGTGAGCAGGCCGACGCTGACACCGGTAAGTGCTTCCATTTCGATGCCTGTTTGGCCTATACACCTTAGGGTTGCAGTAACTTCAACCCCACTATCCACGAGCACTGCTTTTACATCTGCTTTTGTGATTTGCAGAGGATGACAAAGCGGAATCAGGTCAGATGTTTTTTTGGCTGCCTGTATTCCGGCAATTTCTGCTATTGTAAGCACATCGCCCTTTTTCACCTGATTCTCACGAATAAGTTTCACCGTTTCGGGCTGCAACCTGATAAAACCCCGGGCCACCGCAGTGCGTGTTTGCAAAGGCTTGTCACCAACATCTACCATATTCGCCTTACCCTTTTCATCTATGTGTGAGAATTTTTTCATTGTCTGAAATTAAACATCGTTACATGTATGTGTATTTAATATGTAGATTAAAACTGTTCTGCCCCGCTGGGGCTTACAAAAAACGGGTGTTGTAAAACCTACAAATGTTGCCGCTGCTCTGCAGCTCTCACAAAAGCTGCAGCGCAGCGAGAACCTTTGTAATCAGTAAATGACAACATTAACTCAAAAGCTGCAGCGCAGCGAAACATATGATTTCTTTAATTGAATATTTTTCGCGAAACAAAGTGACGAAAAAACAATATATATTCTTCAAAAACAATTATTTTTCAAATTTTTTTACTTTCATAACCATTAATCCACTCAACTCTTCAGCCATTTTACATCCCCCTCGCCCCCTTAAAAGGGGGAATAGGCCGGTATAAGCTTAACTTACACATTACCCGTCACCACCTACCCTCCAATATTATGGAAGCAATTACTCAGATTTACCGTTCCTTTTTCCGGTTTGGCAAACAAAGCAGCTTCAATGGCTTTTTGAATACCCATTTCACGAATATCGTATTCCAGGTCAGAGAACAGACATGGTTTCATTTTACCTGTGGGTGTAAGTCGCAGGCGATTGCAATGGGAGCAATCGCCGCCGGTACCGCCGTCGACAATTCCAAAGTGGCCGGTTGACAAATCCATCTGGCTTATAAAACGAACCTCCAGACCATTTTCCAAACAATATTGCTTTACGGCCAGGGCATCTGGCTCATCAGATGAATGCTTGATAACACAATTTATCTTTACGGGACTCAGTCCGGCAAATCTGGCTGCCTCAATACCTTCAAATACTTTTCGGATATCTCCCCCTCTGGTTATCTTGTGAAACTTTTCAGGGTCAATGGTATCCAGGCTGATGTTTACCCGATGAAGACCGGCATTGGCAAGATGTATTGCAAATTCTTCAAGCAGAATTCCATTGGTGGTAATTGCTATGTCTTTTACACCTTTAACATTTGCAATCATTCTTACAAGTTCTACAATATCCTTTCTAACCAAAGGTTCTCCACCTGTAAGCCTTATTTTGTCAATACCAAGGGGCACCGCAACCGCTACCACCTGCTGAATTTCTTCATAGGTAAGAATTTCGGAATGCTTTACCATGCATACTCCATCATCGGGCATACAATAGCGGCAGCGCAGATTGCACCGGTCGGTAACCGAGATGCGCAGATAGTTTATTTTTCGGTTATACAGGTCTAACATTTACAAATTCTCCTTTGGTAATCTCAAATTTATCGACTGGAACCGACATAAGAGCATTTGACAGGCACACGGCATGAATATGAGCCGAGCCATGGTAACTTACAGGCACAACTTCAGCATTTTCGGTAATTTTCACAGGTACCCACTCCAGCCTATCTGCCTTTTTGCGTTTGAAATTCACTCCCATGGGTAATTTCATTTCAACCGGTTTATAATCATTCCCCATTAGTTTATACAACAGGGGCTTCACGAAAATTTCAAAGTTAATAAAAGAAGAAACAGGATTTCCGGGCAAACCAAATATCCATGATTTTTCAGTAACCCCAAACACGGTCGGTCTGCCGGGTTTTACGGCAACTTTCTGAAAGCGGATGTCAACCTTGTTTTTGCGCATGATTTCTGGTACAAAATCAAAGTCGCCCATACTCACTCCACCTGTGAGAATAACCACATCATTTTCGTCCAGGGCTTTGGAAATGGCGATATCAGTATCTTCGCGGGTATCCGGAACAATCCCCATATAAACAGGGATGCTACCGCCCTGTTTAACCTGTGCCATGAGTTGCCAGGCATTTGAATTACGGATCTTGCCCGGGCCGGGCTTTTCGTTGGGTTCTACCAGTTCGTCGCCGGTAGAGAGAATTGCTACTCTGGGTTGAATCGCCACAAGCGGATTTGTGCAGCCCACAGCTGAAAAAATAGCTATATGCGATGGTTTAATGGGTTGTCCTTTTCGCCACATTACATCTCCCACCTTTACATCTTCCGCATGATAAGCAATATTGGGGGTGGTTTTTGCGGCAGTGAAACGGATTCTTTCTGTCCCCGTTTCTTCAGTTTGTTCTACCATGATAACCGTATCAGCACCTTCAGGGATCATTGCCCCGGTCATGATGCGGGCACACTGCCCGGGTCCAACGGATTTTTCAGGAATCTGTCCGGCTGCAATGGTTTCTATTACATCAAGCTCTGCTGACAGATCTTCTCTGCGGCAGGCAAAACCATCCATGGCAGCTTTGTCAAAAGGAGGCATATCCACATCTGAAAATACATCTTCAGCCAGCACCCGATCCAGTGAATCGGTAAAATCAACCCGCTCATCGCCAAGGTAGCGGGCAGAGTTAAGTATAACTTCAGTAGCTTTTTCGAAGGATATCATTGTTTGGGTTATTGGGTTATTTAGTTTTCACTGCGGAGACGCTAAGGCGCGGAGTTCGCAGAGTTGTAATTTAATGATTTTAAAATATATTCGTATTTCGTATTTAGCTTCGCTGAGCTCGGCTGAGTCTCGGTTCGTGCTTTTACATCCCCCCTGCCCCCCTTAAAAGGGGGAGTAGTGCGGCATAAGCTTCTGATTTCGGTCTCCGGTTCCCGAATCGCTAATCGCTCTCGGGACTTCGGGCTGTCGCCCTCAGCTTCCGTCTTCCGTCTAAAGATCAAACACTTCATATTCCTG
>REDJ01000058.1 GCA_007693555.1 Bacteroidota bacterium | reverse complement strand
GGATCCCTATTCCAAAATTGCCCCGTTTAAATTATCGGCGGTGAGGGTGGAGAAGATTGCTTGACCAAAATTAAGATTGGAAAAGAAATATATGTCTGGTAAAAGTGACGGGGCGACTTCCAGTCACCCCGCCACTATAGGGGTACTGGATCATTAGGAAATGAAAATTTGCGAGAAAGAGATCCTGCTCATACAACAGCCTTAGTAAAAGGTAATGCTTTATTCAGAAATAAACTCATGTTCTTCCAATGGGGGAAGTCCAATATCCAACCTCAGGCTGTCAGATAACTCTTTATCGGTAATACACACACCATTAACCCTTAGTCGATTACTGGTTTTAAATAAAGAATTGTGCAGCGATCTTTTTTCGTATATCACATAATATTTATCCAATGCTAAAGCAAAAAATTCTGCATCCAACCTGCCCTCCAGAACTTCATTCCTGAACAATTGATAGATTTCCGGTTCAATTAATCGATTTGGATTATGCAGAAGAATATAAGAACCAACTTTTCGAACGCATTCATGAATGAAGTACTTCCCTAAAAGTGTCTCGTTTGGATAACCAAATTCCTTCACTATCTTTATAAACTTATCGAAATTAAGAGAATCAACTGCCGGCAATAATTTTGTTATCTCCTTCCCATAGTTTCTTATCAAATGATCATTTCTGATACCCTGGTCAAAAGCACATATCTGGGCAAGCTCAAATGCAAGAGTTTCCCGGACAGAATCTGGTAAACTAACAGCGTCATTTACCTGTGAAAAAGCATAGGTTGCATACAATCCCATAAAAACAACAATCAAAAATTGTTTCATAAAACAAAGGTTTTTATCAAATTTACGATAATTATCGATTGGATTTATGGGCCACTTCTCTTCTGTTTGGTTTAAGTGGCGAGTCGATTTTCAGTCACCTTATATTACCAAACAAATTCTTCCATATTACCCGGATAGAGAATAACTTTTTATGAAGTGAATCTGGTATTATTATAATATTTTCCGATCTATTCAGGAATTATTATGAATTTTCCTGATTGTAATCCGGTTTTATGACCCGCAGATTGCAATGTGTGTTCTCTCGGGTATGAGAATTCTCACCTTCATCATAAATCCCTGACATTTCCGGCAATGGTATATAAACGTACCTTAATCGGGGAGACGCGCCGACATGCGTGTCTCATAAAATTAAAGCAGATGCAGCTCGCCAACAATATCCGTATTGAATGCTTTACCTTGTTGCGAAATTATAATAATCCGTGTGTGTCAAAATTATTGTCATGGCTCGGTTCATCCCCTTGTATTTGCTTTATAGGTTTTAGTGACGGGGCAACTTTCAGGCACCCCGCCACTAAAAGGATAATTGGTACTTAATTAGCTACTGCTCCAAATAGTTAAGTTTGGTATTGTACATCAGTAAATACCCCCTTTTGTTCGCTTCGTTTAAGTAGGAGCGATTTACCAGGGCTTCTACCAACGGGTTTTTTTCTAAAAATGGATTGAGCAGTTTTTCGATTCGGCTTTCCATAATACCTATTCTTCTGGCAAGTTCAATAAAATCAGCTTTGGAAGGATGCCCGCTTTTCTTGAATTGCTCGCTTTGAAACTGATCGGCAAACAATCCTTTCTCCAATGCAAAATCAGTATCGTCCACGTGCAGTTTTGTATTTATCAGGTCATAGGCCGGACTTAACAGATAGTCTCCGTTGGTGGATTCAAGCAGTGAAAAATTTTTCAGGTGGGCATCTCCATTGGAAAAGAGGTAGTTGAAAACCACAAGTGAGAAAAACTTCTCAACTTCTACGCGCCATGCGGCTACATATTTTTGAATAAGCAATCCCATCTCTTCATAGCTAAGTGTATATTTAAAATTTACTCCTGCATTGTCTTTTGATTTGCCTGCCAACGAAGCAAAATCTTCGGTGCCCCATTTGCCGGCAGGCATTCTGCCATCTTCTATTACATCAAATCGTTTTGTGATGTAGGCGGGTTGGGCATTGTTGAAAAATATCATGGCATTTTCAGCCGTGTTGATACCGTAAACCTGCCTGGCCAATTGCATGGTAAGATGTTCATTTGCCGGCACCTGGTCTGGTTTCTTTACATCTGCGGGTATGGGTTTAAGCATGTAGGTTCCTTGTTCTCCCCCTTTGGTAAGTCGCAAATGATTTTTTTCAAGCAAAAAGCTCAATTTTTCCTGGACGCCGGAAATGGAGATACGTTTCCTGTTCTCCATGAAATTTTCAGCAACCTCTTCACTTTGTTGTGGGGGGCTATAAGGCAATATGTGACTTACTTTTTTTCCGTTAAACAATTTGCGCAAACAACGCGGACTGTATGTTGTAAAACCTTCTGCCAAAGTGCCGGGGCAATATTTCAATTCATTTATGTTCATTGTTCAACAATGGGTTTCAAAGTTATAGCACCTATGGTATCAACCTGTGCAGTTGCCAGCAGCAACCCAAAATGATCTTCTTCATCAATCCTTAATTGCCTGGCTTGCAGATTTCTGTTTGCCCCTTCGCTTAGCATATTGAAGAAAAAGGGAAACAGATATCCGCTTGTATACTCGTGCCGGGTTTTGGGTAGAGTTAAACTGATCGCCGGTTGGGTTGTATTAGAAAAATAGCTATCCTCGTACCTGAACACAAAATGATTACGATTGACCTCAGTCAGTGTTCCGGCCAGTACTTTGTTGCAATATACGGCTGCTTTTCTCATTTAATCAAAGCTTTCCTTTTATCTGGAGTTTGAGTTCCATTCCCAGCACCTCTGCCAGTTTATTGAGTACATCCAATGATGGATTACCTTGCCCTCGCTCCAGTTTATACAATGTATTGATACTTACACCAGCTAGCTCAGCCAGGTGGGGCTGAGTAATTTTCAGCTCTTTTCGCCGGTTTCTTATGGTTTCTCCAATCTGTTCAACTAACATTATAATGTGATTTTGATGTAAAAATAGTCTTTATAAATTAATAATGCAACTATAATCACATTATAATGTGATATTGTTTGTATTTTCCCGGAAAAGTTGGTAAAAAGTGCCGAAAATAACAATATAATGTGGTTTAGCATTTCTCTTTAGGGATCGGGCAAGACAATTTAATTTTCCCATAAGGAGGAGTGGCGGGGTGACTTTGAGTAGCCCCGCCACTAAATATTGCCGTAAATTTTTAATTACTATTTAAATTATTACGCCA
>REDJ01000114.1 GCA_007693555.1 Bacteroidota bacterium | reverse complement strand
AAAGCAATGCGAAGTAAACGAATTACAGGATAGATGTTTCAAATCGAATACTTATCTGTTGCGGGCATAACCATTGCCCTTTTTACTTCACTGCTGATATTGAGCCGGGAAAAAAGAAAACCTTTCGACTATTTATTGGTGGGATGGCTTCTGGCTACCGGGTTTAACCTGTCATTCTTTCTGTGGAGCAGCCAGTTGGATGCTTCCCTTCCCTTCATGGCTAATCTCCTGGGTATTTCCATGCCATTGGTGCACGGACCCTTATTGTTTTTGTTCGTAAAACATGCCTTTTCAAAAAAAGTAGGCATCAAAGAAGCAAAGCATTTTGTTCCATGGTTTATATTTATGCTGGTATTTGTTGCCTGGTGGATTCGTTTCCCCGATGGCCTGATTTTCCAACATGGGTTTATGGTTTTTGTGTGGGAAGTCCCTTGGGTTTTAAATCAATATGGGTTGTTCTTTGCACTCGTTGCGGGCGGTTATACACTTGCAGCATTCCTGGGGATTCAAAAGCTAAAAAGACAACTGGAGAAAACCCATTCCAGTGAAGTTCGAAACATTTTCAACTGGCTGCAAAGGTGGATTATTATTGCTATTGTTTTTTTCGTGGCCACCTATTTGGTGGTTGAAATTACCGTATCTACCCAAAGAATAGATAGTCACGATACATTCAAAATCATAAGCGTATTTATCAGCTTTTACATTTTCTATATTAGCTTTTACGGGATTAAACAAACCCATACCTTTCAAAAAATTGATTTAGGTTCTTTATCAGATGAAAAAGAGCTTAATACAAGCAACCAAACGGATAAGATAAAGATACAACAGGCCATAGAAAAAATAAATGAGGTATTTGAAACCCAACGACCCTATCTTGACCCGGACCTTACCATCACAGGTTTGTCAAATCTTTGTGGAATACCATCGGGACAAATTTCACTTGCCATTAACAAGGGTACCGGCAAAAACTTCTACGATTTCATCAATGAATATAGGGTAAAGGAGTTCATTAAAAGAATTGATGACCAGGAATACTCTCACCTGTCGCTGTTAGGCCTTGCTTATGATTGTGGTTTCAGGTCAAAATCCACATTCAACTCTTTCTTTAAGCGGCATACCGGTTTTACGCCTTCTCAGTACAAAAAAAATCTTTCCAATAAGTCCGGCAAAATGTAACCGGACGACAAACACTTTCTGGCAGCTTACTTTTGCTTCAACCGGTTCGGGAAATTCCGGATACAGGGTTAATTGAAAGCATTACTCTTAAAACTGTCAGACAAGATGAAACTTGTACATTTTCTTATAACAGGGATTATATGGGTTGGTTACCTGTCCATTTCCTTTGCGCAGGGTGTCAGCATTTTGATTACCGACCCACAAAATGCTCCCATGCCAGGAGCACACGTACATTTATTACAACAATCTGATACAATAACCAAGGTGGGCATTACCAATAGGGAAGGGATAGTTGAATTTGAGGATGTTGTAGAAGACCACTATCTTCTTCGGGTAAGCTATCTGGGGTTTAAACCTTTTGAAAAACAACTGGATGTAAAATCCCATAACAGGCATTTTACCATACAATTAAATCTTGAAGCGATTGCCCTTGATGAAGTTACTGTGCAGGGCAGAAGATCGTTTATGAGCCAACAGGGCGACAGAATTATGGTAGATCCTGAGCCACTGGCCGGTTTTAGCACCAACACCCTTGAGATGCTTGAGCTGGTTCCCGGCCTGTTTATTGATCCCCAGGCGGGAGTTTTCATGGGTGGAGCCACACCTGCTGCTATTTACATTAATGGGCGTGAACAGCGCATGAACCCCCAGGATATCATGGCCCTGATGCGCAGTTTGCCACCCAACAGCATCCAACGCATCGAGATTATCAGAAACCCTTCAGCCAGGTTTGATGCAGCCAGTTCAGGGGGAATAATTAACATTGTGCTGAAAAGGGGAATAAATCTTGGACGGTTTGGATCAGCAAGCGTAGGGATGAACCAGGGTATTTACGGTAACCGTTTTGGTGGCATTAGCCTCAATCAGGGATCAGAGCGCAGCTCATGGTATGTTCATGCCAATTATACCCAAAATGCCCGGGAAGACAAGGTTAATCAGTTACGTACCTTTCAGGGTGGAAGTCTGTTAAATCAATTCACAACAGCCCATGTTCAAGACCGTCAGATTTTTACCGGATTTGGAGCAGGGTATCAATTCAATGAAAAATGGTCTGTTTCATACGACGGCCGGATAAGTGGCAATGAACCCCGGTCAACTGCACAGACCCAAACCCTGTTTACCATGCCCGGGAACCTGAATCAGGCCTCCAGTTCCAACTTCACCAGCAACACCGGCAAGGTTATAAACCTGCAGCATGATGTGGGTTTAATGCGGCAAATAGATACCACAGGCTCGGTGTGGAACACACACCTGGTTTATACCTGGAACAGAGGAAAAGCCTTGCAGAATTACACAATTGAAAACCTGGATATTGACCTTGCCCATATGGCAGGCCTGGCAGACAACCGGAATCAAAGACATCTGCTGCAATTGCAATCCGATCTGTCCCTTCACTTCCATACCGGTACATTGCTTGAAGCCGGTATTAAAGCAGATTTTCAGGATTTTTACAGCAAAGCAGACCATGATTTTAAAGAACAGGGGAAATGGACACAGGATAGTTTGAAAACCCATGCTTACCAATACAGCGAGAATAACCTGGCTGCATACATGGAAGTTTCTCATAATCTGCCCTTGAAAATCCTTCTGAAAACAGGACTGCGACTGGAAAATAATTATATGCACGGACAACTGGAAACACCCCTGGATACAGGTTATGTAAGCAAGCAACTGAATGTATTTCCCTATTTATTTATCAGCAGGTTGCTTTGGATGGCGGCCGGTTATGAATTCAGGGGGTATCTTATTGCACGCAGGTCGGTTACTCGTCCTGATTATCAGCACATGACGCCTCACCACAGGTATGTAAACCCGTATTTTTCCGAAACGGGAAACCCTGCACTGAAACCACAGTTTACACAAAATTATGAAGCCAATATCAGTTTTGATGATACACCCATTTTCGCCATTGGCAGAAGCTTTACCCGCAATGTTTTTACAAATGTAATTCTTCAGGATGGTTCAAATGAAGAACAAACCATAAGCACCTATGACAATGTGGGAGAACGTGTTGAAACCTACTTTCGCCTTGTGGGTGCCCTGCCGCCTGTACGCAAATACTTTTTTGTACTGGGCACACAATACAATCACAACGAATACAAGGGTTTATATGCCAATGCTCCCCTAAAATTCAAACGCGGAAGCTGGCAGTTTTTTACCTTTCACTCGCTCCGTTTGTCACAGAATACCCGTATCATCATGAGCGGCTTTTATATGCTCAACGGGCAGTTGAACTTTTTTGAAACCGGAAACTTCGGCCAGCTCAATATCAGTATCAACCAAAGCTTTCTGAATAACAGACTTCAGATTTCCCTGAGCGGAAGAAATATTCTCAATACTATGCAACAAAACATCACTTTTAATCAGGGCCCGCTCAATCTTGCCGGAGACCGATACAGCGACAACCGGCGCATTGCCCTGACTGTCCGCTATCAGTTTGGTTTGCGCAAACAGGAAGAAGAGCAGAACCTGCTAAGATTTGATATAGGAGAGTAATTTCAAATAACAAATTTAAACAACAAAGCTATGACACAAATTCTTATCATTTTGGTGTTGCTTTTAAGTATTTCATCAAATAGTTACCAGTTAGAGGTGAAAGTAGAAAACATAAAATCCCAACAAGGCATCGTAAAAGTCTGCATTTTCGACAATGAGAAAGATTTTTTTGGGAAAGCCCTCAAGTGCATTGAGGTAAGACCGGGAGCAAACAACAACGTTACCGTTCGCTTTAAGGATTTACCCCCGGGTACCTATGCTGTGGTAGCCTATCACGACATAAACGAAAACGGCCGACTTGACCGTAATTTCCTTGGAATCCCTTCAGAACCCTATGCTTTTTCCAATAATCCTTCCACCTTATTTGGCCCGCCATCCTTTTCAAGAGCAGCCTTCGAACTCAAACGGTCTGTTACAATACGGATAAAATTATGAGAAGATTTTTTCTGTAAAATAATTTATCGGATTAATGGATCATCTCACAATCTTCACCGAAATATTCTTAGGGTTTATTCAATTAGCCGACTCTTTTTACCAAATTCTAACCCAAACCTACCAAATTCTAATTGGCGTATAAACACATGTATAATTTCAGGTAACTTCAAAATGAAATTTTCAATTATATGATATGAGCGTGTTTATTAATCTAACAAGAATATTTTGATTATGGTTTCAGGTTTATATTAAACATCTGATTGACAAATTTCGTAAATTTAAGGAAGATAATATCTGTTTTCTAAATTATTCCATCAATGTAATGAAGCAAAGGCAATTAAGGATAGGTGATTTTCATTTCATAATATATGCAGCTTTACTGATTACCTTCATACACAGTGCACTGGCATTTGGTGAGCATATGAGGTTCAGTCAAATATATTTCCAGCATGGACTGCGAAGTGACTGGGTATTTGATATTGCAATCGACTCGCTGGGTTTTACATGGTTTGCCGGACATACAGGCCTTACACGTTATGATGGACGTTCCACCCGGCATTATCATGCCAATGCGGCAATAACAAACTCACTCACAGAAAATCAGGTATTCAGACTGCTGGTGGCCAACCGTAACGAAATTCTTTGCTCTACCATTGGTGGTGGGCTCAATCTTCTGAATATCGAAACCGGTAACTTCAAAAAAATTCACCTGGGTCATAACCCCGACCTCAATTATGTATCTGCTGGCTTAAAACTGAAGGACAACCGCTATATTTATCTTGCCGGTCGTCCAAAACATATCATCATCCTTACAAGGAACGCAAATGATTTCTCTGCTAAACAAATTCCACTTAAATGGGCCACCGGCAATGTTTCGTTCCATGAAAACAAAGCACGAGATATTTTTATTGACCCCAATGACAGTAATAAAATCTGGATTATTGGAAATTTCAGGATTTACAAATTCAATTTGGAAGAAGAAAAACTTTATTTGGAAAAGGAATTTGATTTTCTTCTCAACAGAAATATCAATTTTGAGAGTATTGTGGCAGTAAGTTGGCTCGACAGCGATCATCTTATCCTGAACTTCACAGGCAAAGGTTTTCATCGGTTCAATATCCGCAACCAAAAACTCGAGTTTCTTTTTCCTGATCCTGCGGCCCCCGAATCAACTGATGTAATTGAAAAATCAGCTTCTGGTTTTTTTTGGCTGGGATCAAGAAACGGGAAGTTTTTTAGCTATGATCCCAATGCTAACCTGATAGAGAACATTTCTCTTTTTCCCCACGACCTGAAACCTTTTTCCATTGAAACAATACTTGAAGCCCCCGATGGAACCATTTTAATGGGCACTAAGGGGCAAGGAGTGCTAAAGTACAACCCTTATAAAAATGCTTTTCGTACTATAGAGTTACGAAATCTGGTTTCGGCTGAAGATGATTTTATTCGTTCTGGCGAACTCCATATACAACAGCCCTATTATTATTTCACTTTGCATAGAAAGAATGGGGTATTTCGTTTTCATCTGCACGATAAAACCATTTCAAAGCTTAACGATTCGAAAATCAGTAATATTAATCGCGGAAATATTGTGAGATGGAATGATGGAAACCTTCTAACTCACAACCGGCAAGAACTTTATGTGATTGACACACACAAAAACTCTCTGGTAAGATATCCTTTACCAATGCTCGACAGCATTACCCGTTATGAAGACAGAGAGATAAGATCAATCAATGTGTTGCATGAAAAGACGCTTCTGATCAATGGTGATGACTTTTTAATGTTGGTTCATAACGAAGAAAACTGGATTACCGACCTGAGGATGCACCCTGATGTTGGTTTTATCAAAGGTCTGTCATCCATCTGGGAAAAAGACAGAATTCTTTTGCACGATGAAAATTTTTTGTACGACTGGCGTCCTGAATATCAAAGTATAGAAAAACTCAGATTTTCTGACCCCCATTTCAATGACATGTTCAAATCTATAAGGAAGATATTCCCCTATGGGGGTAAATACTATCTTTTCTCTGCATTGCAAGGGGTATTTATAGTTACAACTCAAAATGAATCAATTTATATCGAAGAACATCTCACAGCCCCTGAAAATCTGCTTTCCAACAATGTTTACAACGCATCCATGGACAATGATTCGGTTTTCTGGCTGGCAACGGGCCTGGGGATCGTAAGGTTTGATCCTTCCATTGAAACAGTAATCAACTACAGCTATGAGCAAAACCTGCCTATCCTTTACCAGGACCGGGCACCCCGTATCAATGATGCGGGTTATTTTGCTATCAACACATCAGAACAATTCATATGGGCAAGAAAGGAAGACCTTAGCCCCACCGGAATAAACTCAAACATCGTTGTGAATTCGCTTTTTATCAATGATGATGAGCGGGTTTCAGGATTGTTAAACGATCCACTGGCCTCCTTAACACTTAAGCACGATGAAAATAACATTCGAATTGCCTGGAGTCATATCACTCCATTACCTCATGCTTACTACAGCATGGAGTATATACTTGAAAATTTTGATGAAACATGGAAAACAACAACGGATGGTTTTTTTGCAACCTATACCAATATTCCTCCCGGTAAGTATAACTTCCGCATCAGGGCAGCAAATCTTCATGATAAAAATGAAGTCACTACTCTTATACTTCCTATATCAGTTTCTCCTGCCTTTTGGGCAACCTTATGGTTCAGGATTCTGATAATATTAATTCTGGCTTTGGTTTTTTATATGATTTTCAAATTGAAAGTAAATAATGTGAAAAAAGAAGAAAGACTGAAAACCGAGTATAATAAGCGTCTGGCCGAGTTAGAACTTACAAATCTACGTTCACAAATGAATCCTCACTTTATGTTTAATAGCCTTAATTCCATAAAACACTTCATTTTAAAAAACGAAAAAGAGAAAGCGGCAGAATACCTTTCCAATTTCGCTCAACTAATCAGAGATATACTAAACTACTCCAATGTAGAATTAATATCTCTTGCTGATGAGATTAAAACTCTCAATAGATACATTGAACTGGAGCAAATGCGCTTCAACCGTGGTTTTGAATTTGAGTTTATCCTCGATCCCCTGTTAGATATTCACCAAGTACAGTTGCAACCTTTGATTCTGCAACCGTTTGTGGAAAATGCCATTTGGCATGGTTTGATGCACAAATCCAATGACCGCAAAATGGAAGTTCGGATTTCTTTAGAAAATGACAGGCTTTATTGCCAGGTAAAGGATAACGGCATTGGCCGCCGGCAAGCTGAGATTATTCAGGAGAGATCAGGCATAAAAAAATCGCACGGCATAAGCATTACCCAATTACGAATGCAGCAAAATGATGAAGATGCCCTTGTTGAAATAATTGACCTGGCCGATTCATCGGGAAAACCGGCGGGTACTCTTGTGAACATCAATCTTCCATATAAAGTTTCAGAAAGCTCATTTGCATAATTATGGAAAAAATAGCTACTATATTGATAGATGATGAGATAGCATGTACAGAAACGCTGGCTATTGAGTTGGAGTTGTATTGCCCCCAAATTGAAGTGCTGGCAAGTTACAATTCAGCTGATGAAGCTCTGGCCGGGGTTGTTTCTCTTAAGCCGGAACTGGTTTTTCTGGATATTGAAATGCCCTGGATGAATGGTTTTGAACTGCTGCAACAACTTAACCAGGTAAATTTTGATGTGATTTTTATTACTGCCTACGATCAATTTGCAGTTAAGGCTTTCAAATTCAGTGCTGTTGACTACCTTTTAAAACCCATTAAGAAAGAAGATCTTATATCGGCTGTTGCCAAGGTAGAACAAAGAAGAGCCAAAAGGCTTTCCAGCGCGCATATAGAAGCTATGCTCAATAACATCAACTTCCTTAACCGCGATTTTCCCAGTTTAGCCGTTCCTACCAGCGAGGGTATAGAGTTTATTCCTGTTGATGACATACTTTATTGCTCTTCCGACAACAATTATACTTACATCCATAAATCCTTGGGGGGCTCAATATTGCTTTCAAAAACCTTAAAGGACGTTGAAGGTATGCTTGAGCAACGTCACTTTTTGCGAATACACCAAAGTTATCTGATCAATCCGCGACATCTGCGAAAATATGTAAGAGGCCAGGGGGGGCATGTAGTTATGAGCAATGGTAAAGAACTCCCGGTTGCCCGTGCCCGAAAGGACGATTTGCTTGACTCTCTGGGTAAGTAATTTTATTAATAAATATATAAATCATTCAAAATCAATTGGTTATGAAAATTTTATTATTGCTATTGATGGCCTTCTGTGCCATAAAATTTCCTTCTTCCTTAATAGCCCAGGAGGTAATATCCTCAGCAGGCGATAATTTTCACAATGAAAACGGGTCTATAAGCTGGACCCTGGGAGAAACCCTCATTGATACGTATTCTTCTGCCGATATTATTCTTACACAAGGCTTTCAGCAACCTGTTCTTTCTGTTAGCACCCTTATCGAAGTACCCGGTCTTGATTTTCAATTCACTGCCTTTCCCAATCCTACGCGTGCACAAGTGTTTGTGTCCACAGATCATGACCAGGCAGAGAACCTGGATTACAGATTATATGATATGCTTGGCAGACTTGTGATAACAAATACACTGGAAGGTACCCAAACCAGTATTGATATAGAGAATCTGCTTCCGGGCAGTTACTTTTTACAGGTTCTGGAACGCGGAACACCTTTGAAGGTTTTTAAGATTATCAAACAACGATAAAACAAATCATATTTAATAAACTGTTAAATTCAGAAATATCATGAAAAATTCATACGCTATAAAACAAAAACGAGAGAATTGCAAAAATCTTTATAATCTTTTACCCTTTGGTCATCAGACAGGAAAATCTGTTTTTTATCTTCTGATATTGATAATACTTCTATTATCGCCTTCCTTAATTTTTGCCCAAACCCCCATGGGCTTCAACTATCAGGCGGTATTGCGTGACAATATGGGCGACATCAGGGAGGATGAAATTGTAAATCTTGAAATAGAACTCTTACAGGGCAGTGCAGAGGGTACAGTAGTATTCAGTGAGTTGCATACAGCCCAGACCAATGCCTTTGGTCTTGTAAACCTTAAGATAGGCAGTATCAATACGGAGTCATTTTCAGACATAGACTGGTCTGCCGGCCCCTATTATCTTCGTATCATTGTTGATGGCCTGGCCATGGGCACCAGCCCTTTGCTAAGTGTGCCCTATGCCATGTATGCAGCCAGTGGAGGTGAGCCTGGCCCGTCCGGCCCGCAGGGACCTGCCGGTCCTCATGGCCCTCAGGGTGAACCGGGCCCCCAGGGCCCGGAAGGTCCTGAAGGTCCGCAGGGAAATCCGGGCACCGGTGTCAACATCCTGGGTTCTCTGACTGATCCTTCCGAATTACCTGACGATGCCGAAGTAGCTGATGCATATCTTATAGATGGAGATTTGTGGGTATGGGATGGGGATACCTGGATCAACGCAGGAAACATCCAGGGCCCGGTCGGTGCACAGGGTCCGGACGGACCCCAGGGCGAGACCGGCCCCATGGGACCCGAAGGCCCGATGGGTGCACAAGGACCACAGGGTATTCCCGGCCCGCAGGGTGAAACAGGTCCGCAAGGCCCCCAGGGAGAGCAGGGACCCGCCGGACCGCAAGGTGAACAAGGTACACAGGGACCAACAGGTGAGCCTGGACCCATGGGACCCGAAGGCCCGATGGGTGTTCAGGGTCCACAGGGTATTCCAGGTCCTCAAGGAGAAACGGGAGCACAGGGTGCCCAGGGAGAGCAAGGACCTGCCGGCCCGCAGGGCGAACAGGGTCTGCAGGGACCAGCAGGTGAGCCTGGACCCATGGGACCCGAAGGCCCGATGGGTGTTCAGGGTCCACAGGGTATTCCGGGTCCTCAAGGAGATACGGGAGAACAGGGTGCCCAGGGAGAACAAGGGGAAACCGGACCACAAGGACCTCAGGGAGAAACCGGGGAGCAAGGCCCTCAGGGAGAACAGGGTGAGCCTGGCCCTCAGGGCGAACAAGGACCGCAAGGTATTGAAGGCCCGCAGGGCCCTGCAGGTGATTCTCATTGGCAAATAATCGGTACATCAACCTATTATTCCGAAGGGAATGTGGGTATTGGTACGGAAACCCCGGCTTCTACCCTTCATTTAGTGGGCATGGAAACAGGCAATGGAAATGTACTTTTTGAGGGAGAGTATAATAATGATTATCCAGGTGACCCACCAGTTTCAGGAGCCGGTACGCGTATGATGTGGTATCCTGATAAAGCGGCCTTCAGGGCAGGACGTGTTTCTGGCAGTGATGCAGGTAATTGGGACAAAGATAGCATTGGAAGGTACAGCTTTGCCTTGGGATGGAATACCAAGGCATCAGCGTTTGCCAGCACAGCCTTTGGCAATGGAACCACCGCAGCAGGGACTGCAAGCACAGCTATGGGCATGGGAACCACTGCATTGTGGTTCAGCACAGCTATGGGATCTAATACCAATGCAATAAATTCTTATACCACAGCTATGGGTTCGGGTACCACCGCATCTGGTACTTACAGCACAGCCATGGGTAGGGCTACCACCGCAGCAGGACGTCACAGTACAGCAATGGGTTATTCTACTAATGCCCCTTCAGTCTCCGAAACAGCATTAGGCAGTTTTAACAGCTTATATACCCCTTCTAATTCATGGCAATGGAATAACATTGATCGCCTTTTTGTGATTGGAAATGGCACTTCTGAAACCAACAGAAGCGATGCACTGGTCTTGCTTAAAAACGGTAATCTGGGACTGGGTGTTAGTAATCCCCAGCAACGCTTACATATAAACGGGCGCATGATCCTTAACAATGGTGTTATTCAACGCGGAGGCGATCCCATCACTGCTACCAGTGACCTGGGGTTGTATTCACGCACTGCCGGATCCTTCATGAGGTTTGTTACAAACAATGCTCCCTTTGTGTTTATGACCGGAGATGGAACCAACGGTACCGGTATTAATGAAAGAATGCGCATTACTAATACCGGTATTGTAGGTATAGGCACTTCCAGCCCAAATACTAATTCCCGCCTGCATGTACAAGGAAATATCCTGACATCAGGGCAGGTCATCATCACTACCAACGGAACCGTTTGGATGCAAACCGCTGCGCAAAATATCCTTGATGTCGATGGTACCATGAGACCCATGGTGCACAATGCATTCAGCATAGGAAACTCTGGCAAACGCTGGAATACCATCTTCGCCACCAATGGCTCCATCAATACTTCTGACCGACGTCTGAAAAATAATATTGAAGATATGAGCTATGGTCTGCGGGAGATCCTGCAAATGCGTCCTGTATCCTACCAATGGATTGACCGCCAGGAAGACGGTGCCAAACTGGGTTTCCTGGCACAGGACCTTCTGGACATCATTCCTGAGGTGGTAATGACCCGCGAAGCCGTTTTCAATTCTGAAACCAATACCCTGGAGTACATGGATGTGGAAAGCCTGGGCGTATTTTATTCCGATATTATCCCGGTAGTGGTAAAGGGGATGCAGGAGCAGCAGGAGATCATTGAGCAGCAGCGGCAGGCTATAGAAAGTCAGCAGGAAATGATAAATTTGTTACTCCGGCGTATTGAGGCTCTGGAAAACAGACAGTAGCGCATGGACATAATATAGCTGAAAGTAAAGTAGATTGCTTTCAAAACAATAAACTCATAAAACAAAAGCGACGGGGTCACTCCAAAGTGATCCCGCCGCTAAACATCCTTCAAAAAACCGGCAATTTATTTTTCCACCAAAAACCCATCCACCACTTTAAAGAACCAATCAGGGTCATCGTAAAAAATGAAGTGAAGTGCCGTTTCTGCCATTTTGAATATAGCATTGGGAATGGGGTCAAACTGTGTCAGGTATCCCGCACTGGCCGATTCTTTGGTTACACCCCACTGGCGGTAGCCGTACCACGAACCCAATGCAAGTACAGGAATATCAATGGCGCTTACCTGGTTGCGGATATCGGTGGTGTACATTTCGCCCATGGCACGGGCAATAACATCAGGATTGCTCTGCATACCCATCTCCAGAACAGTAGTTCTTTTTTCCGGATCGCCAATCATTGTAGCGATCATCATCTCCTGTTGTGCACGGGCCGCTTCAGGTGTTGAGTTTCTCATGTTATTCTGCATCATTTCCACAATAGGCCCTGCTGTTTCGGGGGTAATGCCCGGCATGGCAAGCACCGGGAAATAGGGCAACCCATCTACGCTGATGATTTTGCCGAATACTCCGGGAGCTTCCGCTGCCGCCCACAGCGACAGAAATCCGCCCATGCTGTGGCCCATCACAATGGGCTTATGAAGCCCCCTGGATTTTGAATATTCAATTATTTCATCCCGAATAGCTTTCAGGACGTGTGTTGCTTCAATGCTTTCTCCATTACCAAAACCGGAAATATTGACAAGGTGAAGTTCGTAACGGTCTTCATAATATGCAGCAACATCATCCCATACATCGGCCGAACAAGCCATGCCATGGATCAGGATCATGGGTTGGCCCGCACCACGGATCTCTGTATGGATTATGGAATTGCCTGCTGATGCTGACCAGAAGCCAACGAAAAAAGAAATTACAATAATTATTACCTGTTTTATCATCGTTTTAAGTTTTAAGTGAAACAATACGTTTTTCAGATTTTCACCGGCAAAGTAATAGCTACTCTTTTGCCTACCCAAATTTCATTGACCTTATGCACTGTATCCATGACCAATGGCATATTTACATTACAATTGGGTTAATTCTTTTATATCTAACCGGTAATAACCTTTCATACTGAGGAAACCACCAATGGTCAGTCAGGGAATGCCAGTGGTCAATTTCTCTATCATTCGCCCCGCAAATTGTCTTATTTTTGAGCTATGAAAACAATTGGCAGGAATTTCCTGAAATACAAGTTGCACCATGTTTTGTTCTGGATGGTGTATTATGTTGGGTGGATACAGGTGTACAGGAATTATTATGAAAACCTGACAGACCTGATGCAGGTTACCCTTGTGTATGGAGTTGCCCATGCATCGCTCTATTATATTGCACAGTATGCCCTTATTCCCCGTTTCTGGAAAAAGCGTCAACCGGTGAGATTTATTCTTGCCTTCATGGTCCTGCTTCTGGTATCAGTAGTGTTTATGTACATTGCCATCAGAGCAATTCTGGGTGATTTGTTTCTCGAAGCCTTTGATGGGGCAATTTTTCCCTGGTTTGTCTTTTTTGGTACCAGCAATCTGTTCTGGGTAACTTTGATGCTCAGTGTAAAAGCCATGATTGATAATTATCGGGGACAAAGGGCAAATGAGAGGAAGGAGAAGGAGCGTCTGGAGTCGGAATTGCAATTTTTGAAAGCCCAGGTAAATCCCCATTTTCTTTTTAACACCATCAATAGCGTATATGTATTGATTGGTCAGGATCCAAAAAAGGCTTCCGATACACTTATAAAGCTCAGCGATCTTTTGCGGGCACAGTTGTATGATTTTGGTAATGAACGCATACCCATTGAACAGGAACTGGAATACCTTGAAAATTACATGGAGCTGGAAAAAATCAGGAAAGGCAAAAAGCTTATCCTTGAATATAAAAAAGACGATCAATTGACGAGTTTCAGCATTGCACCACTTATACTGGTACCTTTTCTTGAAAATTGCTTCAAACATCTTTCGTCTTATAACGGGCAACCTAATATTATCAGGGTCAAACTTACCAGAGATGAAGGAAATTTGAAAGCACATTTTTTCAACACCCATGATGGGGAAGCTTCCAAAAACAATAATCAGCCCGGTGGAATAGGCCTGAAAAACATTCGGCGAAGGCTTGAATTGCTTTATCCTCAGGCGCATACCCTTAAAATTAATGAGATGCCGGAAAGCTATGAAGTAACATTAACTCTGGAAATCAATGCAAAGTAATAGAATAAAAGCCGTAATTGTGGAAGATGAACCACTGGCAAGAAGTGGACTGGAAGGCTATATTAAAGAGATTGACTTCATCGAGCTGGTTGCATCATGCGAAGACGCGCTGCAGGCCAATAATGCCCTGTCGCAACACCAGCCCGACCTGATGTTTTTGGATATTCAAATGCCCCGTATTACCGGAATTGATTTTCTCAAATCTCTTGTAAAGCCACCTATGGTGATATTTACAACTGCCTATCCCAATTATGCCCTTCAAGGGTTTGAACTGGATGTGGTAGATTATCTGGTAAAACCTTACCCGTTCGACCGGTTTCTTAAAGCAGTAAACAAAGCCCGCGATTTATTTCTGCTCAGATCAGAATCAACGAAATCTGATTCATCTGCACCCGAATTCATATTTGTAAAAACCGATAGCAGGCTGGAAAAGGTGATTTTCAGTGAAATACTTTTTGTGGAAGCTATGGAAAACTATGTTATAATCCATACCCAATCTCAAAAGATCATCACCATGATGACCATGAAAGCCATGGAAGAAGTTTTATCTGGCTCTGATTTTCTCCGGGTTCATAAAAGTTTTATTGTGAATCACATGCATATCACTTCCGTAGAAGGTAATGAGATAAAAACCGGCTCTGCAAAAATCCCCGTATCCCGGAAAAATAAATCACAGGTAATGGAATGGCTTACTGGTAGAAAAGATTCTTTTTAAACTTTAAATTCCTACTTCCGCGGTGCCACAAATTGCTTCATCCCCGCCATCATAAAAGGTATGACAGGCACACTGTTGCGTATTTTGAATTCTTCCCAAAAGGTGCTTTCATTGGCCAGAAAAGCAAGTATCCTTTCGGGATCGACTTTTCCGAAAAGGCTGGAGAAGATCTGTTCACCGGTTAGTTTGCCCGAAAGCAGCACTTCCAGTAAAGTCATGTCGTACCAGAAAAACATTCTTTCGCGTAATGAAGGTCTGATGGCAGGAGATTGCCCGTTTTTTAACCGTTTGGCAACTTGTAAAAGATGTTTCTGCACAAACTGAAAGGTGTAACCGCTGCTGGGCTTGGTAAAACCGCCAGCTGTTCCTATGTTGATGATCCGGTTGTCAGCACCCAGATATCTTTTAAAGCGGGCCATGGTCATGGGTATTACACCAAACTCGCGGTGGGTGATTTCATAATCGTTTATTTTCAACTCATTCTGAATATATTTTTCCAATTCCCTGATGTATTCATCTTCCTGAAGGGTTTTTTCGCTGAAGAGTGTATATTCTACCAGGGCTTCGGTTGAGCTGGTGGGTAGTACGTACATGAATGTGGCACCGTGCTGCTGATTCAATCTGAAGTCCATCAGCGTTCCTACATTGCTGTTGAAAACAGGTGCTGAGGTTTTGATATACCATCCCATAAAGTGCTG